>JANXXR010000141.1 GCA_025350525.1 Deltaproteobacteria bacterium | reverse complement strand
TGTTCGCGGCCGCGACGCGCGCCGCAGACCCGCTCGCTGTCGAGGAGGCCGCGCTGGGCCTGTTGCGCGCCTTGCTGCTCAGGCCCTCGCGCGCCGGACGGGCCCCGCGGAGCTGGGTGGACCTGGCCGAGGTGGCGCGGGAGAAGCTGGCGCGAAGGTTCACGCAGCGGGTGACGCTCTCGCAACTCGGCCTCGAGCTCGGCTGCTCGCCGTTCCATCTCTGCCGCGCCTTCTCCGCGGCTTCGGGCAGCACGCTCCACCGTCACCTCACGGCGCTCCGGTTGCACGCCTCGCTGGAGCGCGTTCCCGAGCGACGCGGCGACCTGGCCGGCCTGGCGCTCGACCTCGGCTTCTCGCACCACGCGCACTTCACCGCCGCCTTCCGCCGCGCCTACGGCCTGACGCCGCAAGCCTGGGCCGCCCGCCTGCGGCACCGCGCAACTTCTCGATAGCGGCGCTGCTGTGCGCGCTGCATCGTCGGCACATGAGCTGGACTAAAGAACCCATGCACACGCGCCGCACGCTGCTCCGCACTTCGGCCTTGCTGACCGCAGCCCTCGGCTCGCGCGCGAGCGAAGCCGCTCCCGCCACCGGCGGCAACCGCCTGCGGATCCAGCGCCTGAGCTGGGCAGGGCTCCTGGTCGAGTGCGGCGAGACCACGCTCTTTCTCGACGCCAGCATCGGCGCCCCGACCGACGTCCCGCTGGTGGCGCGCACGCCCAGCCGCAACGCCGCCATCTCGCACCACCACGGCGACCACTTCGACCCGGCGGCCCTCAAGCCGGCGCTGGGCGAGCAGGGCCTCCTCGTCTGCTGGAAGGGCGTCGTCCCCTGGCTTTCGGCCCATCCGCTGCGCGTGCAGGCGGTGGACCTCTACCAGCCGGTGTTCATCTCCCGCGGCTCCGCGGACCTGGTGGCCTTCGCCGTCCCGGCGGTGGACGGGCTCGGCTCACCGCAAGTTTCGTGGGTGGTGGACGGCGGCGGCCGCAGGATCATCCACTGCGGCGATACCCTCTGGCACGGCCACTTCTGGGACATCGGCCGGGCTTACGGCCCCTTCGATCTCGCCTTCCTGCCCATCAACGGCTTTCGCCAGAGCCTCGGCCGCTACCTCGACAGCGGGCAGCCGATGTCGATGACGCCGGAGCAGGCCATGGACGCCGCCGCGCTCTTGCGCGCGAGAGCGGTCTGCCCCATCCACTTCGGTCGCAAGGGCGACCCGAGCTACCTCGAGGTCGAAGGCGCGGAAGAGCGGCTCCGCTCGGCGGCCGAGCGGCGCGGCCTGCCGCTGCGGCCGCTCGCGCCGGGGGCGTGGTGGAGCTCTGAGTCAGACCCCCCGGATGCCGGTCGTAACTGGTCCCGCACATAGGGCCAAGCGATAACGAGAGGGTTGACGAGAAAGTCTCATCGGATTAAATCCCAAGGCGGCCTGAACATTTCAGGGCCCCTTCAATGCATCAAGTCCTTGAAAAGCTCATTGAGCAAACTCCTGTCCGGACGACGCTGGGTGTGGTCGCCGCGCTGGCAACCTTCGCCTCGACTGGATGCGGTGGTTCGCCTGACTCTTTGAGCCGATCGATGACGCCAACTCTCCGAATCGTGTTTCTTGGCTCTACGACGCGACGATCGGACCTTCCACCTTATGCGCTGGCATGCGTAGCGGACGTCGGCGTGACTCACATGCATCCGAGCTGGCGCAGCTTTGCGCGGGCGCGGCTTCAACCAATTCCGCCCGACCGGTACGAGATCACATTGGACGACGTACCTGTCGGTACGCCGGTGTCTTTCCGTGTCAACGACCAGAACGCGTGCGACGAAAACGCGACGGGAGCGGTCACGCGAAATGTCTTCGCGAACGACGTCCGGTTGATCCAGAACACGACAACGCCGGGGGATGGTGATGAGCCCGGTTACGCGCTGACGGTGGAAGCGAACGGAACGATTCGCCAGTAAACCGGCGGCGAGAGCGTCGGGGGGAAGTGCACGGACGCCTGTTCTTCCCTCGCGCCGGCCGGTTTCACGCTGAAACTCGACAGAAGTAAACTTCTCGCGCTTCGATCCGGTCCTCCCGTTGTCTGTGACGAGACAGGAGCGGAACCGATCCCTTTCGAGAGCTTCGCCTCGATCTGGTCGGACGCTCGCTTCCCGCAGCCGGTGCCGCTCACTCCCACGCCGACCGGCGGGTTCACGCGACCGGCGACCGGCGCAGCCACTCCGGACACGTTGTTCGCCATCGTCGGCAGCGGACCGGGCAACGGTGACGGGGGCGACGGCAATCGCTGCGACAGCCGCGGTTGGGGCGCCGCCGCCAACTAGGCGGCACTTGGAACGTCCGCGCGGCCGCGCCCCTTTTCCGGGACGCGGCCGCCGGCAAACATCGCGAGCGCGTGGCCGCCCGAATCCTGTAGACGTCTTGATCCTGATGGCCCGGATCTTCCCCCTCTTTCTCGCCCTCCTGCTCGTCGTCGGCGCCGCCCGCGCCGCGGCCGATCACACCGGCACCCGAAATCTCCCTCAGCGTCGGCGGCGGCCTTGCCTATGAACTGGCCGGCTTCAACTTCGCCGTGCGTAGGGGGCACTTCGAGGGCTTTCTCGGCGCCGGCCTGCTGACCCTGATTCCCGGTCTCTCCGCCGGCGCCCGCTGGTTCCTCCAGCCCGACGGCGGCGGCTTCTTCGCAGCCCTCAACCTCGGAGCGCATGCTTGGACCGGCGGTCTCTTCGACGCCGACGGGTCCACCGGCGGCAGCGCGTTCTGGGCCACGGTCACGCCCGGCTACCGCTGGGCGTGGGAGAATTTTTTCCTGCAGGCCGCAATCGGCGGCGGCCTCGTCTACAACGTGACGTCGTGGAGCACGCCGCCCTCTCCCCGGAGGCGGCTCTTCGCATATCCCGACGCCATGCTCGCTGCCGGCATCCGCTTCTAGCCCACGGCGTCCGCCGCCTGGTGCATGTCTCCTCGGCGGAAGTGTACGCGGCCGCTGCGCAATCCCGTGGACGAGGCGCATCCGCTCTCGGCGCGCTCGCCGTACGGCGCGGCGAAGATCGGCGCGGAAAAGCTGGTCGAGGCGTACGCGAACGCGTTTGGCCTTCGCGCGGCGGTGCTGCGGCCGTTCTCCATCTTCGGTCCACGCGCGTCGCCTGCGTCGCTGATTCCGCGCATCGTCAGCTGCGCGCGGAGAGGCGTGCCGATCGCGCTGCACGACCTGCGGCCGGTGCGCGACTACACCTTCGTCGAAGACTTCGCTCACGCCGTGGTTTGCGCCTGCGAGGGGTCCGCCGAAGGAGTCTTCAACGTGGGCAGCGGAGAGGGCCGGAGCGTGGCGCAGGTCGCGGAGGAGATCCTGCGGATCCTCGGCGTGCGCCTGGGGATCGTGGAGCAGCGTGCGGAGGCACGGCCGGGACAATGCGAGATCCTCGAGCTCGTCGCCGGCGTCGCGCGCGCGCGCGAGCTGCTCGGGTGGGCGCCGCAAACTTCGTTCGAGGAAGGCCTGCGCCGGACCATCTCCCAATGAAGCGCTGCCTCGTCACGGGCTCGCAGGGATTCGTCGGCCGCTACCTCTGCGACCTGCTGCTCCACGAAGGCTGCGAGGTGCTGGGCGTCGGACGATCTGAAGAGCTGCCCCGGCACTTCACGCACTTCGTGA
>JANXXR010000119.1 GCA_025350525.1 Deltaproteobacteria bacterium | reverse complement strand
AGGAGATCGTCCGCATCGAGTCGTTCTGGATCGATACCTGGCTGCGCGCCAACTACAAGGGATTGGAGTGCCGCTACATCATCCACGACGCGGTGGCGCGCGAGGTCGATCGCGACACCTTCTTCCATACCCGCGAGTCGGGCGGCACCATGATCTCGTCGGCCTACAAGCTCTGTAACGAGATGATGACGGCTGATTACGACAGCGGCTCCTGGAACATCTATCCCTTCCATTTCTCCGACGGCGACAACTGGAGCGCCGACGACACCCGCGCCTGCATCACCCTGCTCAAGGGCGAGGTGCTGCCCAAGGTCAACCAGTTCTCCTATGGGCAGGTGGAGAGCCCCTATGGCAGCGGGCAGTTCATCAAGGACCTGCGCGAGTCGTTCGACGGCGTCGAGAACGTGGCCTTGAGCGAGATCGCCAACAAGGACGCCATCTATCATTCCATCAAGGAATTCCTCGGGAAGGGCTCCTGATGAACCCGCTGCAAGACGCGCCGCAGGCGCCACCTCTCGGGTCCATGGCGCGCGGAGCAAGACCATGAATGAGAACCGGGACACCCGCCTCCCGCCCCACCTGCGCGACATCCAGCGCGAGATCGAGGGCTATGCGCGCGGGTTTGGCCTCGACTTCTACGAGACCATCTTCGAGGTGCTGGGCTACGACGAGATCAACATGGTGGCCGCCTATGGCGGCTTTCCCAACCGCTATCCACACTGGCGGTTTGGAATGGAATACGAGCAGCTGAGCAAAGGCTACGAGTACGGGCTGTCGAAGATCTACGAAATGGTCATCAACAACAACCCGTCCTATGCCTATCTTTTGGAAAGCAACATGGACGTGGATCAGAAGCTGGTGATGGCCCACGTCTACGGCCACGTCGACTTCTTCAAGAACAACTTCTCCTTCCAGCACACCAACCGCAAGATGATGGACGAGATGGCCAACCACGCCACCCGCGTCCGCCGCATCATCGACCGGGTGGGCATCGAGCTGGTGGAGAGCTTCATCGATCGCTGCTTCTCGCTGGAGAACCTCATCAACCAGCACGCGCCGCACTTCCCGCCCCGGCCGCGCCCCAGCGACGGTCCGGAGGAGCCCATCGAGGTGCGCGGCTTCAAGACCAACCGCGAGTACATGTCGCACTTCATCAACCCGCAGTCGTTCCTCGACTCCGAGCGCAAGAAGCTGGAGGACGAGCGGGCGCAGAAGAAGAAGTTCCCCGAGCGCCCCGAGCGCGACGTGCTGCTCTTCCTCATCGAGAACGCGCCGCTCGAGCGCTGGGAGGCGGACGTCCTCTCGGTGATCCGCGACGAGGCGTATTACTTCGCGCCGCAGGGGCAGACGAAGATCTGCAACGAAGGATGGGCCAGCTACTGGCACTCGACCATCATGACCACCAAGGCCCTCAAGGACAGCGAAGTCATCGACTACGCCGACCACCACTCCGGCACCATGGGCACCCGGCCCGGCGTCATCAATCCCTATAAGCTGGGCATTGAATTGTGGCGGCATATCGAGGAGCGCTGGAACAAGGGGCGCTTCGGCAAGGAATACGACGAGTGCGACGACCTGCGCGCCCGCCGCGCCTGGGACCGCAAGCTGGGCCTGGGCCGGCAGAAGATCTTCGAGGTGCGCAAGCATTACAACGACATCACTTTCATCGACGAGTTCCTCACCGCTGACTTCGCCTCCGAGCAGAAGCTGTTCGTCTATGGCTTCAATGAGAAAGGCAATCGCTGGGAGATCCTCGACCGCGAGTTCCAGAAGGTGAAGAAGAAGCTGCTCCAGCAGCTGACCAACTTCGGCCAGCCGATGATCGAGGTCATCGACGGCAACTTCGAGAACCGCGGCGAGCTGCTCATCGCCCACCGGCACGACGGCGTCGACCTGCGCATCGACTATGCCAAGGACACCCTGGTGAATCTCCAGGCGATGTGGCGCCGGCCGGTGGGCCTGGTCACCCGCCTCGACGGCAAGGGCGTGCTGATGCGCTACGACGGCCGCGACCACACCGACCGCAAGATGGAGCTGTAGGCGTCAG
Organism: Deltaproteobacteria bacterium; assembly: GCA_025350525.1. Taxonomy (GTDB): domain Bacteria; phylum Myxococcota; class Myxococcia; order Myxococcales; family 40CM-4-68-19; genus 40CM-4-68-19. Next base: position 10,736 of record JANXXR010000119.1, on the reverse strand, counting down.
CGCCAGCGGAAGAAGCGCAGCGCCAGGGCGAAGCTGATCGCCGCAATTCCAGCCAGCAGCGCCACCGGACCCAGCACGCCGCTCGGGCCGGCGCCGTCGATCATGATCGCCCGCATCGCGTCGTTGAGCGCCGTCAGCGGCAACAGGCGCAGGAACGGCTGGGCCGCCTCGGGGAAGCGCGCGGTGGAGAAAAAGACGCCCGAGCCGACGAACATGGGCAGCATCACCAGGTTGATGAGCCCGGTGACCGTCTGCGTGTTCTGCGCGCGGCTGGCGACGAGGAGGCCCAGACCGGAGAAGGCGAGCGCCCCGAGGACCGCGACTCCGAGGAGGAGCGGCAGCGATCCGGCCACGCCCACCCGGAAGGTCAGCCAGCCGAAGCCGAGCAGCACCGGCAGCTCGAGGAAGAGGAAGAGCGCGCGCATCATCACGAAGGAGGTGAGGAACTGCGCCCGCGACATCGGCGTCGCCACCAGCCGCTTGAGCAGCTTGCGCGTGCGCATCTCGACGACCACGTAGCCGATGCCCCACATGCCGCTCGACATGATGTTCATGCCGATGAGGCCGGGGATGAGGAAGTCGACATAGCGCGAGCCGGGCGCGGTGACCGGCAGGTCCACCGTCGCGGGAGGTCCGCGCGGATGGAGCGCGGCGTCGGCCAGCGCGCGGGCGAGGCGGCTCTCGGGGCGGGTGGGGTCGAAGAGGTAGGTGATGGGCGGACCGGGCAGCACCACCAGGCCCACCTTGGCGGTGCGCAGCGCGCGGCGCGCGTCGGCGTCCTCGAGGAAGAGCTGCACGCGCAGGCCTTCATCGCGCTGCAGCGTCTCGAAGAGCTGCGCCGACTCGACGCCCACCGCCACCGGCTCGGGCGGGCGATTGCGGAAGGCCGCGCCCAGCGCCACCGTGAGCAGGAGCGGGAAGCCGAAGGTCCAGAAGACGGCGCCGGGCTCGCGAAAGAAGAGTCGCAAACGGGTGAGGGTCAATTCGACCAGCGGGTGGGCGCGGCCAGCGGCGGCCTCGGGTCGGGAGCTGGAGCGTTCATTCGCGCAGCTTCCTTCCGGTGAGCTGTACGAAGACGTCTTCCAGCGTGGCGCGGTGGGTGGAGAGCCGCGTCAGCCCGCGCTGCCCGACCCGCGCCAGCACCGCCGGCAGCGCCACGTGCAGCTGATCGACGGTGAGGGCGACGCCGTCGGCGCTGCGCCGCGCCCCGCGCACTCCGGGCAGATCCGCCAGCTCCGCCGCCTCGAGCGGCTGCTGCGTGGCCAGCTCGACGATCTCGTGACCGCCCAGGCCCTCGATCAATTCCTGCGGCGTGCCCAGCGCGATGACCTTGCCCTTGTCCACCACGGCGACGCGGTCGCAGAGGCGCTCGGCCTCGTCCATGTAGTGCGTGGTCAGGAGCACGGTGCGCCCGCGCGCCTTGAAGCCCAGCACCACGTCCCAGAGCTGGCGGCGCGACTGCGGGTCGAGGCCGGTGGTGGGCTCGTCGAGGAAGAGCACCTCCGGATCGCTCACCAGCGCGCAGGCCACCGCCAGCCGTTGCTTCTGCCCGCCCGACAGCTTCTCGGTCCAGGTGGCGCGTTTGTCGAGGAGCTCGACCAGCGCCAGCACCTCCTCGACCGGCCGCCCCTGCACATAGAAGGAGCGGAAGAGGCGCAGCGTCTCCTCGACGGTGAGCCGGTCGGGCAGGTGCGTCTCCTGCAAGGAGATGCCGAGGCGCTGCCGCAAGGCGTGCGCGTCGCTGGACCAGCGCAGGCCCAGCACCTCGACCAGGCCGCTCGAGGGATCGTTCAGCCCCTCGAAGATCTCGACGGTGGTGGTCTTGCCGGCGCCGTTGGGGCCGAGCAGGCCGAAGCACTCGCCGGTGCGGACCTCGAGGTCGAGGCCGTCCACGGCGGCGAGCGGACCGTACTGCTTGACCAGCTTCTCGCAGCGCAGCGCCGCGGCGGGGGCCATCAGCGGCGGCGCGGGCGCGCGACCTCGATGCGCACCGGCTTCTCCTTCAGGCTCTTGCCGCTGGCGGCCACGTAGGCGTCGGCGGCGGCGGGCTTGACCAGCACGTAGGCGTAGCGCGGCTTGACGTCGGCGGCGAGCACGGTATCGCGGGGCTGGCCGGCCAGCTGCGAGAGCGCGTCGGTGAGCGAGGCCGAATCCCAGCCGTGCTCGGTGCCCTGCTCGAGGTAGAGCTTGACGCGATCGACGGGCGCCGTCTGCACCGGGGCCTCGAGGCCGACCTGCCGCGCCACCTCGGCGTGGGGCGCGCTCTCCCGCGGCGCCGCTTCGAACCGGAGCGAAGGCTCCGCCCGCGAAGACGACTCCATCCGCGGCTTGCGCGCCTCGGGCTTGCGCCGCACCAGCTTCTGTTCCTTGTAGACCTTCTCGACCTGGTGGTTCTCGAGCAGCTTCTCGCCCACCGCCCGCAGCTGCGCCTTCTCCATGCGGTGGTGCGTGTAGAAATATTTCAAGGCGTAGGCGAAGAGGATGCGCCCGTCGTCGCGCCCCATCAGCTCCTGCGCCAGGGGCAGGTAGGCCTCGAAGGCCGAGCCCGACTGCATGGCCTCGGACAGCTCCTTGACGTGCTTGCCGGTCCAGAGCCCCTTGGCCTCCTCGGGCGTGGGCAGCGCGCGGTGCTCGAACTTGATGCCGTACCTCTGCTCGAGGACGCCCAGGGTGTTGAGCTCGGCGCCGCTCACCAGGCTGATGGCGGTGCCCTTCTTGCCGATGCGCCCGGTCCGCCCGACGCGGTGCAGGTAGACCGCCGGATCCTCGGGCAGCGAGTAGTTGATGACGTGCGAGAGGTCGCTGATGTCGATGCCGCGGGCGGCGATGTCGGTGGCCACCATGAAGCGCACTTCCCCGCGCTTGACCTTGGCCATGACCCGCTCGCGCTCCTTCTGCGGCAGGTCGCCGTTGAGCATCTCGGCGTCGAGGCCGTTGCGGTTGAGCACGTTGGCCACCAGCTCGGTGTCGGTGCGCAGGTTGCAGAAGACGATGGCGGCGTCCGGGTCTTCTCTTTCAATCAAGTATAAAAGATTGCGCGGCTTGGGGTACTGGTCCACCAGCGGGTAGAGCACGTTGTGGATGTGCTCGACGGTGAAGACGTCGCCCGAGAGGAGGATGGTCTCCGGGTCGCGCAGGTACTTGGAGGCGAGGTGCTCGATGTCGGGCGGCACCGTCGCCGAGAAGAGCAGCGTCTGGCGGTCGCCGGGCAGGTAGTCGAGGATCTTGGTGACCTCCTCGTAGAAGCCGGCGGAGAGCATCTCGTCGGCCTCGTCGAGAACGCAGATGCGGCAGGCGTCGAGCTTCAGGTTGCCGCGGCGGATGTGATCGTAGACCCGGCCCGGCGTGCCGACGATCACCTCGGCGCCGTGGAGCAGCGCGCTGGTCTGCTCGCCCATGCCGGCGCCGCCGTAGATGGGGATGACCTTGAGGTCCTTGTACTTGCCGAGGCCCTCGATCTCCTGCGCCACCTGGATGGCCAGCTCGCGGGTGTTGCAGAGCACGAGGGCAGAGGCCTTGCGGGTGCCGCCGGGGATGCGCTCGAGCAGCGGGATGCCGAAGGCGGCGGTCTTGCCGGTGCCCGTCTTGCTGCGGCAGATGAGGTCGTGCCCGGCGAGGATGGGGCCCAGCACCGCCGCCTGCACGGGAGTGGGCTGGGTGTAGCCGCGGTCGGCGATGCCCTTGCGCAGCTCCTCGGAGAGCGGCATGGCGGCGAATTCGGTCGTGGAGATGTAGTCGTTCATGATGTTGGCTTGACTAAAAAAGGTGCGCCTGTATAGCACCGCGTCTCGCAGGAATACAGATGACTCCGCCCAAGGCCAGATCGAGCAAGCCCCGCAAGCCGAGAAAGCCTGCCCGGCCAAAGGCGGCGCGGGTGGAGTCGGCGCGGGCGCAGGCCGACGCCACCGAGGCGGCGCAGGCGGAGTCGCAGGCTGCGGAGCCGCTGGCTGCCGAGGCGGGAAGGGAGCAAGCGCTCGAGCCTGAAGTGCTCGAGCCGGATCTCCTCGAGGAGGGCGCCCCCCCGGAGACCACGCTGCCGGTCCCGATCTCGCGCGACCTCACCCGCGCCGACGCCCTGCAGCGCTACATGGCCGAGGTGGCCCGTCATCCGCTGCTGACGCGCGAGGAGGAGCACGCGCTCGCGGCCAAGTTCTCCAAGACCCACGACCCCGACCTCGCCTACCGGCTGGTGACGGCCAATCTTCGCCTGGTGGTGAAGATCGCCCACGAGTACCGGCGGGCGGCCTTCAACCTGCTCGACCTCATCCAGGAGGGCAACGTCGGCCTGATGCACGCCGTGCAGAAGTACGATCCCTTCCGCGGCGTGAAGCTGTCGTCGTACTCGGCCTGGTGGATCCGCGCGTACATCCTGCGCTACCTGATGGACAACTGGCGCATGGTCAAGCTCGGGACCACTCAGGCGCAGCGCAAGCTCTTCTTCAACCTGCGCAAGGAGCAGGAGAAGCTCCTCTCGCAGGGCTTCGAGGCGGCGCCGGTGCTGCTGGCCGAGCGGCTCGACGTCTCGGAGCAGGACGTGCGCGAGATGGACCAGCGGCTGGGCAACGACGAGTTCTCCCTCGACGCGCCGGTGACGCCGGGCGGAGAGGGCGGCAGCCAGACGCACGGCGACCGGCTGGTGCAGCACGAGGCGCCCGCCGACGAGCAGCTGGCCGACGAGGAGCTGCGGCGCGTCTTCAAGGAGAAGCTGGCCGAGTTCGGCAAGTCGCTGACGGCGGAGAAGGATCGCTTCCTCTTCGAGAACCGCATCGCGCCGCCCGAGGGCCAGGAGCCGATGACGCTGCAGCAGATCGGCGACGCCTGGGGCGTGACCCGCGAGCGGGCGCGGCAGCTGGAGGCGCGGCTCACCGAGCGCCTGAAGGAGACGCTGCGTCGCGAGCTGCCCGACTTCGGCCAGCTGACCTTTTCGGAGGAGTCTTGACCGCGAGGCATCCGTGGCTGCAGCCGCGCATCGCGGTGCCGCTGGCGGCGGTCATCGCCGCCGTGCAGCTGCCCTTCCTCCACTGGGCGCTGCGCGGACCGGCGCCGGTGACTGCCGCCGTCCCCTATGAAGACAAGTTCGACCGCGCCTCGCTGGGCGACCAGTGGTGGTCGAACGGCGGGCACTGGCGCATCGTGGACGGGCAGGTCTTCTCGCCCGGCGTCGGCAACAATCCCCTCTGGCTGAAGGCGCGGCTGCCGGCCGACGTGCGCGTCGAATTCGACGTGCGCAGCGAAGGGGCCGACGGCGACATCAAGTGGGAGATGTTCGGCGACGGGCGCACGCATTCCACCGGATACCTGTTTCTCTTTGGCGCCTGGCGCAACCGGGAATCGCGGATCGCCAAGCTGGACGAGCACGCCTTCACGCCGGACGAGCTGAAGGCGCAGCTGGCGGCGACGGCGCGGCCGGTCCCGCGGCAACTGGATTTCTTCGAGGCCATGGCGGGGCCCTTCGAGCAATGGCGGGCAAAGCGGGATCTGGATCGGCTGCAGAGCGGGAAGTTCTATGGCGGCGAGACGCCCTTCGTGGTCAAGCGGATGGATCTCAAGGTCGACCGCGGCCATACCTACCATATGGTGGTGACCAAGAAGGGGACGCTCCTGCGCTGGGAGTCGGACGGCCAGCTGGCCATTGAAATGAATGACCCTGCGCCATTATCGGGCAATGGGCACGACCGGTTCGGGTTCTCCAGCTGGTCCAATGATACCTATTTCGATAACCTGAAGATTACCCCGCTGTAGCGGTTCCGCTGACTACTCCTTCGCGCTCCTCGCGAGCGCGAAGCCGATCATGATGGTCTCGCCGCCCTCCTCGACGCCACCGGCACCGGCATACATGCGTTGCGCAGGCTCATTGGCGCGGTCGGTGAGCACCCAGGCGCGGAGGCAGCCCAAAGCGCGCCCGCGCTCGAACAACTCTGCAAGGAGTCGCTTTCCGATTCCCTGACCGCGATGCGTCTGCGCGACGCCGACCTCGTTGATCCAGAGCTCGGGCGCCTTGTCGGGATGCAGGTAATGGATAGCGGAGGCCATTCCTACCACCAAGGCCGCGTCGAGTGCGACCGCCAGGTGATGCCGGGCGTCGCCGAGGAACTCTGCGGTGAAGCCGGGATTCACCGGACCGTCGAAGACGTCGGCCGCCACGTTGGCCAGCACCGCGCCATCGCGCGGTCCAAGGAGCCGGATCTCGATTGCCACCGCATGCTTGTGCCGCCTCGCGCGCGGCCTTGTCAAAGCCCACTCCCCTGCGCGGCCACGCCTGCGGACGAAGGCACGCGGCGTGTCGGCGACGCTACTTCGGCGGGTCGATGTTGTTGAACCGCGAGAACCCCGCCTGCTTCGCGGCCAGCTTCTTCTTCAGCTCATCGTCCGCCATCCCCCGCGTCCGGGCGGCGAGGCGCAGCTTCTTGCGGTGCTCGCGCTCCAGGGACAGCGCCAGCAGCACCACCGCGCAGATGCCGGCCAGGCCCAGCACCCAGTCGAGGTCGTTCAGCTGCCAGAGCGCGGCGCCGCGCCAGTGGGGCGCCCAGGAGATGGCGCAGCCCCAGGCGATGAAGACGGCGCTGAAGAGCGGCGGAAGCCAGACCGACAGCCGCTGGTGATGGGTCATTCCGAGGAAGATCCCGATGCCCGCGAACATCACCGCCAGCGGCGGCCAGAAGAAGTGCAGCGCGCCCGCGACCAGCGAGGCCGCAGAGGCGCAGAGGATGCCGACCACCGCCGCCGTCGCCCAGCCGTCGGCCACCAGCCCGAAGACGGCGAGGAGCACGAAGGCCAGCACTGCCGCGACGCCGGGCGCCCAGGGGTGGAGGCCTCCCATGCCCAGTCCGAAGAGGGCGAGCGCGCCGCCGGCGCCGGCGAGCAGCGCCGCGTTGAGCACGCGCTGACCGTGCCGCCCCAGAATCGTGATCAGCGCCGCCAATCCCAAGAGCGCGAAGCCAAACCACCGCGGCCAGTGCAGCGTCTTGTCCAGCAGCGCTTGCAGGACCTCCTGCAGCGCCTACTTCCCGTTCATGAAGAAGAACATCAGGAGCAGGCCGAGCAGGATGACGAAGGCCACCGCGGTGGCGCTGGGGCCGTGGTCGATGTCGGTGCGGTCGATGAGGTCGCCCGCCTCCATCCGCGCCTGCGCCGACGCTCCCTTGTCCTTGAGCACGCGCCGCGCCTCGGCCCGCGCCTGGGCGAAGTCGTCGGAGGCGAAGAACGCGCGCGCCTTCTCCAACTCGGGAGCCTGCATGCCGTCGCCGACCCGCTTGGCGTCGGGGATGTACTCGCGCCGCGCGGGCTGGGTGAAGAGCTCCGGGGTGACCGGCGCGTCGTTGGCGGTTCCGGGCGTGGTGGCCCGGCTGGCGGTGGTGGACTGGGTGTTCTGGGCCATGGGCGCGGAAGGTACCCGAGCAGCCGCGGCCGGGCAAGGCGCTCGCGCAGCGTGCTGCCGCCGGCCCGCCGGGAATGCGGACACCGTCCACCGGTTCTTGCGGAAGCCTCCGGAGATCCCGGTTACTGTCAGGCCCCCTCATGTTCTCGCGCCGCCAGCTCCTCGTCCTGCCGCTCTTGTTCGCTGTCCGCCGCGCCCGCGCGTTCGGCGAGCAGGCGCGCCTGCAGTTCGCGCAGGTCCGCCACGGCGGCCGCTGGGACCCGCGCCCCGACGGGCTCTCGCGCCTGGCCTGGGAGATCTCCAAGCGCACCAGCATCGAGACCACGCCGGTGGTGAAGCCGATGGGCCTCGCCGACCCCGACCTCTTCCGCTATCCGTTCGCGGTGCTCTCCTCCGACGGCGGCTTCCCCGCGCCGGCCGACAACGAGGTCGCCGAGCTGCGCCGCTACCTGAGCTACGGCGGCTTCCTCCTCTTCGACGACGCCTCGGCGCAGCGGGGCGGCGCCTTCGAGCAATCGGCGCGGCTGCTCGTCTCCCGCGTGGTGCCGGGCGCGCAGCTTCTGCGCATTCCGCGCGAGCACGTCCTCTACAAATCGTTCTACCTGCTCGACGGCCCCACCGGCCGCGTCGCCGCCACCCCTGACCTCGAAGGGCTGGAGCTGGGCGGCCGCATCGGCATCCTCTATTCGGGCAACGACCTGGTAGGGGCGCTGGCCCGCGACTCGCTCGGCGCCTGGGAGTTCGAGGTCACCCCCGGCGGCGAATTGCAGCGCGAGAAGTCCATCCGCCTCGGCGTCAACCTCGCCATGTACGCGCTCTGCCTCGACTACAAGGAGGACCAGGTCCACATCCCCTTCATCATGAAGCGGCGGAGGATCTGATCCCCGACGCCGCCTACAACGCCTGGCGCATCACCTCGCTCTCGACGCTGCCGTCGTGGGTGCTGGCGCTCGCGATCACGGCGCTCCTGGCCGCGGTCTGGCTCTCGTTCCGCGGCTTTCGCAGCGAGCCGGCGGGCGCGCGGCGGATGGCGCTGCTCGCTTTCCGCTGCGCGGCGGCGGTGCTCCTCTTCATCCTCATCCTCGAGCCCGGCCTCGAGCTGCGGTCGGAGAGCCGGGTGCGGGCGCGCATCGCGCTGCTCCTCGACACCTCGCGCTCGATGAAGTTTCCGGCCTCGCCTTCCGGGCCGTCCCGCGCCGAGGAGCTGCAGCACTGGTTCGAGGCGCACAAGCCGGATCTCGCCAAGCTCGCGGCGCGCTTCCAGATCGACGTCTACGGATTCGACCGCGAGCTGCAGCCGCTCGACCTCTCTCGATTGGGCGCGGACCCGCAGGGCCCCGCCACCGATCTGCTGGGCGCGCTGGGCGGCGCGGCGCTGGCGGGCACCGGCGGCAGGCCGCTCGCGGGGCTGATCCTCGCCAGCGACGGCGCCGACAACGCCGAGCTGTCGGAAGGTGTCTCGCCCGCCGCGGCGGCGGAGCTGCGCAAGCTGGGCGCTCCCGTCTTTGCGCTGCCGCTCGGCGCGCAGGCACTCAAGGATCTGGCGGTGGAGAAGATCGCGGTCGACGACTTCGCCTTCGTCCGCAATCAAGTGACCGTGGACGTGGTGGTCACGGCGCGCGGCTTCGGGGCCACCGACGTGCCGGTGATCTTGAAGCGCGAAGGGCAGGTGGTGGCGCAGAAGACCGTCCACCTCGACGGCTCGCACTCCCGCTACGACGTCAAGCTGTCGTTCGTGCCCGACCGCACCGGCAAGTTCGCCTTCACCGCCTCGGTGCCCGTCTACGAGGGCGAGGCGCTGACGCAGAACAACCAGCGCTCGTTCGTCCTCAAGGTGATCCGCGACCGGGTGCGCGTGCTGCTGGTGGTGGGGCGTCCCTCCTGGGACGTGCGCTTCTTGCGGCAGCTGCTCAAGAAGGACCCAAATGTAGACTTGATATCCTTTTTCATCCTGCGCACTCCCGGCGACGACCCGCACAGCTCGCAGGAGGAGCTCTCGCTGATTCCCTTCCCGACGCAGGAGATCTTCCAGGAGCAGCTCAAGACCTTCGACCTGGTGATCTTCCAGAACTTCAACCACCGGCCGTACCACATGTCGCAGTACCTCGACGGCATCGCCGCCTACGTGCGCGACGGCGGGGCCTTCGCCATGATCGGCGGCGACCAGAGCTTCTCCGCGGGCGACTACGCGGGCACGCCCATCGAGGAGATCCTGCCGGTGACGCTGCTTCCGCCCGGGCCGACCGCGGTGGACGAGACGCTGGCGCAGCTCAAGCTGAGCGACGCCGGGCGCAGGCATCCGGTCACCGAGCTTGCGGCCGGCGCCGGCAACGAGACCGCCTGGACGCGGCTGCCCAAACTGCCGGGCCTCAACACCACCGGGCCGCTCAAGGGTGGAGCGCAGACGTTGCTCAGCTCGGGAGAGGGCCGCCCGGTGCTGGTGGTGGGCGAAGCCGGCCGCGGGCGCGTGCTGGCGCTGCTCACCGACAGCTCCTGGTACTGGAGCTTCGTCGCCGCCGGCGAGCAGCAGGGGCCGCGCGCCTACGAGACCTTCTGGCACTCGGCCATCCGCTGGCTGGTCCGCGATCCGGCGCTGACGCCGATGCGGGTCGCGTCCGAGCGGCCGTCCTTCGAGCCTGCCGGCGAGCCGCCCGCCCTCGACGTGCAGGTGCGCGGCAGCGACTACGGCGCGGCGGCCGGGGCGCAGATCTCGGTGGTGACCTCCTCGGCGGAAGACCCGCTGCCGCATCCCGCCGGCACCGCCGTCGCAGGACCCGACGGCAGCGCGCGCGTCCTCTTGCCGCAGCTTCCTCCCGGCGCCTACAAGGCCACCGTGACCGCGCGGCGCCCCGACGGCACGCCGGTGGGCGAAGCCGAGGACGCCTTCGTGGTCGCGCCCTCGTCCCGCGAGATGATCGAGGCGGCCCCTCGGCCAGATCTGTTGCAGGCCATCGCGGCGGCGACCAAGGGCCGGCTCATCGAGCCGGGCGAGTCGCTGGGCAGCCTGCCCTTCCGCGACCCCGAGCGCGTCGAGGTCGGCCAGCGCACCTCGAAGCCGCTCTGGGACAACTGGAAGGTGCTGGCGCTCCTCTGCCTGGTGGTTGGCATGGAGTGGACGTTGCGGCGCCGCTGGGGCTACGCGTAGGCGCCGGTCGTTGCCATTTTTCCGCGCATGCTCACCGCCCTCCTGCTCGCACAGGCGCTGCATGCTTGCCCCCCGGATCTCTCGCAGTGGAAGAAGGTGCTCGGCGCCGAGTGGATCGATTGCCACGCCGTCGCCGACCTCACCACCACCAACAATCCGTACACCGATCCGCAGAGCCTGACCGGCATGGGCTTTCCGCCGCCGGGCGCGGGC
>JANXXR010000099.1 GCA_025350525.1 Deltaproteobacteria bacterium | reverse complement strand
CGCAGCGGAGCCGAGCAGCGCAAGACTCTGGCCGCCTTCACCCGGGGAGAGGTCGACGTGCTCGTCGGCACACACCGCCTGCTCAGCACCGACGTGCGTCCCAAGGATCTCGGCCTCGTCGTCGTCGACGAGGAGCAGCGCTTCGGCGTCAAGCACAAGGAGCAGCTCAAGAAGCTGCGCAAGCTGGTGGACGTGCTCACCCTGACGGCGACGCCCATCCCGCGCACGCTGCACATGTCGATGATGGGCGTGCGCGACCTGTCGATCATCGGCACGCCGCCCGTCGATCGCCGCGCCATCCGGACCTTCGTCTCCAAGTTCGACGGCGCCACCATCAAGGAAGCCATCGAGCGCGAGCTGGCCCGCGGCGGGCAGGTCTTCTTCCTCCACAACCGCATCCAGAGCATCCGCGGCGTGGAGGACTATCTGAAGAAGCTGGTGCCGCAGGCCAAGATCGCGGTGGCGCACGGGCAAATGGGGGAAGGCCAGTTGGAAAAGGTCATGACCGGCTTCGTCGAGCGGCAGTCCGACCTGCTGCTCTGCACCGCCATCATCGAGAGCGGCCTCGACATCCCTTCGGCCAACACCATCCTGGTCGACCGCGCCGACCACTTCGGGCTCTCGCAGCTCTACCAGATCCGCGGGCGGGTCGGCCGCAGCCGCGAGCGGGCCTATGCCTATCTCTTGATTCCGGCGCGCCGGAAGATCACTCGCGACGCGCAGAAGCGGCTTCAGGTGTTGCAGCAGTTCACCGAGCTGGGCGCGGGCTTCCAGATCGCCTCGCACGATCTCGAGATCCGCGGCGCCGGAAATCTCCTCGGGCCGGACCAGAGCGGGGCCATCGCCTCGATCGGCTTCGACCTCTACACGCAGCTGATGGAGGAGGCGGTGGCGCAGCTCAAGGGCGAGGAGGTGCGGCAGGAGTTCGAGCCCGACGTCGAGCTGCCCATCCCCGCGCTCATCCCCGAGGACTACGTCCCCGACGTGCAGCAGCGGCTCTTCTTCTACAAGCGGCTGGCCTCGGCGGCGTCGGAAGAGGCGCTCTACGAGGTGAAGGGCGACCTGCGCGACCAGTGCGGCGAGCCTCCTGCCGAAGTCGACGCGCTGGTCGAGGTGATGTCGCTCAAGAACGAGCTGCGCGCGCTGCGCATGCGCGGCCTCAAGAGCGGCCCCGGTCGGCTGGCCCCCCAGGGGGCCCCGAGAGGAGGCGCCTTCGGCGCGTCGTTCACTCTCGTGGTCCAGCTGGGCCCCGACGCCGCCCTCGATCCGGTGAAGCTGGCGCAGCTGGTCGCCAAGGGCAAAGGCCGCTATCGCCTCACGCCGGGCATGGAGCTGGTCGCGACCTTCGACCCGCAGGCAACCGTCCTGGAGAGCGCCCGCTCGCTTCTGCAGGCCCTGCGCAAGGCTGCTTCCGAGCAGGCCTGAAGCCTGCAGCCCGAAGCCGCCGCGCGGAAGTAAACCTTTCCCCCGCGTGTTCGCTCTGATATCCCCGGGCCCGCCCTTGCTAAAGGATTACCGTCGATGAACCCACGCCACGTAGCCGTTCTCTTCGCTCTCGCTGCCGCTGCCTCCGCCTGCCACAAGGGCGGCTCGAAGTCGGGCCCCGTCGTCGCCAAGGTCGGCGACGAGGTGATCACCGCCGACGAGCTCAAGCACCGCCTCGACGAGACCAGCCCGTTCTTGCGCGCGCGCTACAACACGCTCGACCGCAAGAAGGAGTTTCTCGAAAACCTGGTCCGCAACGAGCTGCTCGCCCAGGAGGCCGCGCGCCAGGGCTTCGACAAGAGCCCAGCCGTCAAGGAGCAGACGAAGCGGGCCATGATCCAGGAGCTGATCAAGCACCAGCTCGACGAGAAGCTCACCGGCGCCGACATCGCCGAGGCCGACCTCAAGGCCTTCTACGACGGCCACCTCGACGACTTCGTCAAGCCCGAGCGCGCCCGCGTCTTCCACATCGTGCTCGCGGGCAAGGATGCCAAGGAGAAGGCCGAGGCCCGCAAGAAGGCGGTGGCGCTGCTCAAGGATATCGACGCCCGCGAGAAGAAGGGCGAGGTCAACGCCTTCCAGACCACCGCCATGAAGGAGAGCAAGGACCAGCTCTCGGCGCCGATGGGCGGCGACCTGCGCTTCCTCTCCCGCGACGAGCTGGCCAAGGCCTACAGCCCCGACCTCGCCAACGCCGCCTTCGAATTGAAGAGCCCTGGCGACAAGGCCGGCCCCATCGAAACGCCAGCCGGCATCGAGCTGGTCAAGCTCCAGGTCAAGACCGTGGCGCTCAACCGCGGCTTCGACGAGAGCAAGGAGTCGATCCGCAGCCGCATGGCGCGCGAGCGCCGCAGCCGCGATTACGACGAGTGGATGAAGAAGCTGCGCGAGACCACCAAGGTCGCCATCAACGACGCCGAGCTGGACAAGGTGCAGATCGAGGGCGCGGCGCCGCAGCAGCAGCCGGGCGTCCAGCAGCATCCCAACGCGATGGCGCCGCAGCAGCCGCAGACGCCGCCGACGGCAGCGTCGAAGATCGGCGGGAATTAGGGAGTAGCGGCTTCAGGCCTCAGACTTCAGGCTTCAGGCCAGAAGCCTCGGAGTCTTTCGGTGCGAACGTTCGATCGCAGAAGAGGAGGTCGAAGCGCGAGGGTCGCGCTCGGCCTCTTCGTGTTTGTGGGATTTGCCTGCAGGCGCGCGCCGCCTGCGCCGCCGCCGCCACCTCCCGCGGCGGCGGTGGTGAACGGCACGCCGATTCCGGTCTCGCGGCTGCAGCTCGAGGTCGACCGGCTGCGGCTGGGCGACGAGGGCGAGGCCAAGGTCGAGCCGCAGGAGGTGCCCCGGCTCGCGCGGGCGCTGCTCGACGGGCTCATCGATCGGGCCATCGTGCTGCAGCGGGCGAAGGCGGCCGGCCTGCAAGTGAGCGAGGCCGAAGTGCAGCGCGCCGCCGACGCGCTGGCCGACGACGCGCGCAAGGGCGGCGCGGCCTGGAGCGATCAGCTGGTCAAGGCGAACCAGAACACCGAGCTGCTCTCCGACGAGCTGCGCGAGCATATCCTGGCCGCCAAGTACGTCTCCGAGGAGACCGGCAAGGAGCGCGCCTCGCCGGCGGAGACGCGCGCCTTCTACGACACCCACAAGAGCGCGTTCGAGGATCCGGAGGCGGTGCACTGCCTGCAGATCGTGGTGCGCACGCCCGAGGAGGCGAAGAGCGTGCTCGACCAGCTTCGCGCCGGCGTGGCCTTCGACAAGCTGGCACGGCAGGTAAGCACTTCGCCCGACGGCAGGAGCGGCGGCGATCTCGGCTGGTTTCCCAAGGCGACCATGCCCAAGGTCTTCGACGACGCCTGCTTCTCGCTGGGGACCGGGAAGATCTCGGGAGTGGTGCGGTCGCCGTACGGGTTCCATGTCTTCAAGGTGCTGGGCCGCCGCGCGGCGCGCCAGAAGAGCTTCAACGAGGTCAAGGTGGAGGCGGAGCACCGGGCCACCGCGGAGAAGCGCGCGCAGGCCGAGCGCCAGCTCCGCACGCAGCTGCGGGCCTCGGCCGAAGTGAAGGTGGACGAGTCGACGTTCGCCCTGCTCCACTGACCTGACTCCCTTTTGCCTCTGGGATCGATTATGTTCCGCGGCCCTATGAAACACCTGTTGCTCATCTGCATCGTCGCCGGGGCCGCGCGGGCCGAGGTCAAGGACCGCATCGCCGCCGTCGTCAACGGCCAGGCCATCACGCTCTCCGACCTGGAGGAGCGCCTCAGCCCCGAGCTTGCGCGCGTCCCGCCCGGCCCGGCCGGAATAGGCCCGCGGCAGAAGATCCTCAAGACCGGCCTCGCGCAGATGATCGACGAGCGCCTGGTCGAGAGCGAGGCGACCGCGCTGGGGATCGACATCACCGACGACGAGGTCACCCACCTCATCGAGGCGCTGGCCAAGCAGAACAACCTCGACATGACGCAGTTCCGCGCCGCCCTCGCGCAGCAGAACATCGCGGTGGAGAGCATCCGCGAGCAGCTCAAGCGCCAGCAGCTGACCCTGCGGCTGCTGCAGTACAAGGTGAAGCCGCGCAAGGTCACCGACGAGGAGGTGCAGGCCGCCTACGCCAACCAGAACAAGGACGGCGAGCTCGAGATCCGCGCCCGCGACATCTTCATCGCGGCGCCCGACGGCGTCGAGGGCGAGGCCCTGGCGAAGGCCAAGGCCAAGGCCACCGCGGCGCACAACCGCGTGCTCGCCGGCGAGAGCTTCGCCAAGATCGCCCGCGACTTTTCGGAGGGCCCCTCCGCCGCTGAGGGCGGCGACCTCGGCTACTTCGGCCGCGGCCAGA
This sequence comes from Deltaproteobacteria bacterium, assembly GCA_025350525.1. GTDB lineage: Bacteria > Myxococcota > Myxococcia > Myxococcales > 40CM-4-68-19 > 40CM-4-68-19. The sequence continues at coordinate 13,768 of JANXXR010000099.1, read as the reverse complement.
TGCTGCAGGCCATCGAGGAGGCTGCCTTCGTGCTGCAGCCCGGCCAGGTCTCGAGCCTGATCCGCACCACCGGCGAGCACGGCGGCTTCCACATCGTGATGGTGGAGGACCGCCGCAAGGTGGCTCCCAAGCCGCTGGCCTCGGTGCAGGAGGAGATTCGCAACCGGCTCGCCAACGAATCGATCATGAAGGAGCGCGAGCACTACCTGCAGCAGCTTCGCAAGACGGCGCAGGTGGACGAGAAGCTGTGAAGCCCGGCGTCGCCATCTCGATGGGCGACCCGCTGGGGATCGGCCCCGAGGTGCTGGCGCTGGCGCTGGCCGACGGCGCGGTGCGGGCGGCGCTGGACGCGGTGGTCTTCGGCGATCGGGAGACGCTGCGGCGCGCGGCGGCGCTGCGCGGAGTTGCGCTCGAGGCGCGGATGGTCCAGGTCGGGGCGCTCTCCCTGCAGCCCTCCGCGGGCGAGGCGGGCGCTGCGGCGCTGGGCTACCTCGATCGCGCGGCGCGGGCGGTAGTGGCCCGCGAAGCCAAGGCGCTCTGCACGGCGCCGCTCTCGAAGGAGCGCGTGGCGCTCTCGGCGCCGCGGTTCGTCGGCCACACCGAGCACCTGGCCGCACAGTCCGGGGCGCGCGTGGCGATGATGCTGGCCGGCCCCCGCCTGCGGGTGGTGCTGGCGACGACGCACCTCGCCCTCTCGGAGGTGCCGCGGCAACTGACCGCGGAGCGGATCGCCTTCGTGACCCGGCTGGCCGCGCGGGAGCTGCGCGAGCGGTGGGCCATCGCGGCGCCGCGCATCGCGGTCTGCGGGCTCAATCCGCACGCCGGCGAAGGCGGACTCTTCGGCGACGAAGAAGCGCGCATCGTCGCGCCCGCCATCGCCGAAGCCCGGGCTTCAGGAGTGGACGCCACCGGGCCGCATCCCGCCGACGGGCTCTTCCCGCGCGCCTCCCGCGGTCAGTTCGACGCGGTGGTCGCGCTCTACCACGACCAGGGGCTGATCCCCGCCAAGCTGCTCGACTTCGACCAGACGGTGAACGTCACGCTGGGGCTGCCCTTCCCGCGCACCAGCCCGGACCACGGCACCGCGGACGACATCGCCTGGCAGGGGAAGGCCGACCCGCGGCCCATGATCGCGGCGCTGCTGCTGGCCGCGCGCCTCGCGCAGTCCTGACTGCGCTTCCTTTTTTTAAATCTCACCGCTAAGGCGCGAAGAACGCGACGGGTTGGTTGGGTTGGTTCCTGCCATGGCCACCTCCGAGGGCCGCGCGCCGCCTCCGACCCGCCCAACACTTTTCTTCGCGCAAGCCTTCGCGGGCTTCGCGCCTTCGCGGTGGGCTTTTGCTTTCGCTTTTACTTAGCGGGCGCACCAGCGGGCGGGTCGGTGGGGGCGTTGCCGTGGTTGTCCAGCGCCGGGCCGAGGTCCTGGTTCTCGACCGCCCTCGCTCCGCCCTTGGTGGACTGCACCTCGATGGAGGCCAGCGCCCAGACCGCGCCCGGAGGATCGCCGGGGCGCAGGCCGTCCTGATCGACCCAGGTGGCCTCGATCTTCGCCCCCTTCTTGACGATGTCCTTGAACGCCTGGTCCGGATCCTCGGTCCTCGAGAAGTCGTCCACCGAGAGCCCGGAGCCGTTCTCGACCAGGAGCTGGTAGGCCTGCACGTGCGCCCGCAGCGAGGCGGCGAGGTTGTCGAGCGCACTGTCGCTCGCGTACTGGGTCGCGTCGGTGGGCTGGAAGGTGGGGCCGCTGTACCCGGCGGCGAAGACCTTGGCCTTCGAACCCGGCAAGCGGTCGAGCCAGGAGGGCGCGACCGTCCGCGATCCGGCGGTCCACACCGCGCCCGTCACCGACGCCGCGGGCGGCGCGGCAGCCCGGCCGCTCACCGAGTCCATCTCGATGGACGCGAGCGTCCACACCGAGGCCGGCTCCCCGCGGTCGCCATTTTCGTCCACCCAGCTCGCCTCGATGCGCGAGTTCTGCAGGACCAGATCGGTGGCTTCCTTGTTGATGGTGGCGCCGCTCGCTCTGCTGGCCGTGGCCCGGTCCATGCCGAGGACCTCGATGTGCGAGCCGAGCGCCAGGGCCAGCTTGCCGCGCGCGTCCTCGCTGGAGTTGTTGAGCGCGTCCTGCGGCCAGTAGGTGGGCTGCGAAAAACCCACCGCCACCAGCTTGCCCCTGCCGTTCTCGGGAAGCTTGTCCACCCAGGCCGGGACGACGATGCCTTCCTTGTACGGCTTTCCCCAGCGGTTCAGCTTCGGCTGAGGGACGGCCTTGGCGCCGCCGCAGGCAGCGCACGCGAGCAGCAACCCGCAGGTGAGCTTCTTCATCGCGAGTCCTCGTCAAAAACAGCGGGCCGGCCAGTTCAGCCTGGCCGGCCCGCAAAAATCCTACCAGATGGGCCGCTGCCCGCCCAAGCGCCGCGCTACTTCGCGTGCTTGGCCTGCTCGGCGTCGAGCTCGTCGAAGGCCTTGTCGGCGTTGGCGCGCACGGCGTCGCGCACCTTGGCGTTCAGCTCCTTCATCTTGTCCATGCCGTTCTTGAACTGCTCCATGTCGAGCTGCGCGAGCGCGTACTCGGTGCCGTCGTTGTCGACCCAGTGGTCGACGATGGAGACGCCCGAGAGCTCCATGTTGGAGTAGGTCTTGAGGGCCTGCTCGACGTGCTGCTCTTCCGACGAGGCGCTCATGTCGCCCGCGGTGGTCGAGGCCATGTAGTCCTTGTTGAGGACCGAGACGAAGGTGTCGAGCGTCTTGGCGATTTCGGAGCGGGCGCGGGAGTCGGAGGTGGAGCGGCGCATGGCCGCGTTGCGGATGCCGCTGGCGATGCCGACGCCGTAGAAGATCTTGCCCTTCTCGCCGCCGAACGCGCCCGATCCGCGGTTCACCCAGTCGGGACCGTTGGCGTGCAGCACCTGGTTGGACATCTGCGGCTTGTCGCCGCCGCCGCAAGCCAGCATCGCGGCCGCCATCGCAATTCCAAGGATCTTCTTCACGTGTTTCCCCTCCGGAAGTGGGGGACGCCAGCGCTTGGTGTCCCCGGTCTTTGTCGCGGCGGCCCCGGCCGACGCGTGGACTTTCAGAGCCCCGAGCTTTCCTTCGCGACAAGCGCTGTCGCGAGATCGTTGCCCGCGCCGAGCCCCGCCTCGCTCGCCGCGGCCTGCTGCGCTGCTTCGGGAGTGCGCCCCACTCCCTTGGCCTGCTTCTGCGTCGACGCGACTACCTCGCCGTTCCGGGCATCCAGAGCTCGGACATCCAGCGCCGCCGAAGCGGCCACTTGCGCGAACACCCTGCCTCCGGGCGTCGAGCTGGCATGTACCACAATTACCCACGGCGTGCCCTGCGCTTTTGCCTCTGCCAGCGCCGAGTCCTCGCTGCCGCCCGACTGCATTCGCGCGCTGAAACCCCGGGCCGCGAGCGCCTGGGTCACCGCTCCCGCCACCCAGTCCGGCGCGATGACGATTGCGCGGCGGACCTTCGATTGCGTGGACGCCGCGGCATCGGTGGCCAGCTGCTTGAGCCTGCCGGAGGTGGCGATCTCGCGGTCGCCGGTGTCGATGTTCTGGCCCTGCCCCTTCAGCTGCGCGATCACGTCCTTGAAGCGCACCAGCGCCGCGAGGACGTCGCCTGCCTTGGCCTGCGCGAGCCCGTCGCGGTAGCGGCCGAGGCCGGCCTTCACCGTCTCCTTCGCCTCCTGCTGCTGCCGGTCGCGCTCCTTCTGGATCTCCGCCCGCGGCAGCTTGATGAGCGCCCACACGTCGTAGCGGTCGATGGTGCCGGAGCCCGCCTCGCGCGAGATCTTTTCGTAATAGACGTCGGCCAGCTCGGCGGAGCGGACCATGGCGGTGGCGCGGCTGTTCACCGTGTCCTTGGCCTTGTTCTCCGCCTCCTCGGTGCTCATCACGTCGGAGTGCTCGGCGCTGATCTCGACGCCGATGTACTGCGCCGCCTGCCCCCGCGCTGCCTCGACCGCCGCCGCCTTGCCATCCTCCAGCGACGACGATCCTTCTTTGGCGCCGGTAAAGTAGAGCGTCTGCGAGTCCGAGGTCGCCCGCGCCATCCAGGCCGGCTGCTTCGGCGACGACGTCGTCTTGATCGCCCCCGGCTTGTCCGCACACGCCGCGCCGATCACAGCGATCACAGCGAGCCGGCCGAATCGTGAGGCCTGAAGCCTGAAGCCTGAGGCCTGCATCATCACTTCCCCCCCGCTGCCGCCGCCGCCGCCGTCTGCTCGGACAGGCGGGCCGCGTCGGCCTGCAAGCGCTTGATGTTGTCGAGCTCGCCCAGCATCTCCTTGTCGTTGGACATGCCGTACGCCTTGTTGATCATGGCGTTGGCCTTGTCGTAGTCGCCCGCGTACTCGTAGCTGAGGCCCAGGTTCCAGTAGGCCTTGGCGATCTGCGGGGCCTTGAGCTTGACGTTCTTCTCGCCGTCCTGCGCCGCCGCGTTGAAGGTCTCCTGCGCCTTCTTCCAGTCGCCGCGCTCGGCCCAGCCGATGCCGCCCTCGAGCTGCGGGATGTCCGAGTCCTTCTGGAAGCTCGCGACCATGAACTCCTGGTGCGGGACGATGGCCTTCATGAAGCGGTCCAGCACCGCCTGCCGCGCGCCGCGCTCGAGGCTGCCGCGGTCGATGGGATCCGGCCGCTTGTCGAGGCCGCGGTTGGTGTCGTCGCGCTTCTCCTCGTAGGTCTTGGCGATGATCAGCCGCCCGGTGGAGACGTCGGTGATGCGGAAGGTCGCGCGCACGGTGGCCTCGCCCTTGAGCACGTGCCAAGTGTGCTGCACGTTCTTGTCGTCCTTGAAGTGCTGCTCGGAGGGCTGCTCGCGGTAGTTGTCGGTGACGTCGCCGAAGATGAGCGCGCCGGCGGTGACCACCTTGCCCAGCTTGGCGGCGGCGTTCGGGTCGGCCAGGTCGGTGGAGGAGAGCTGCAGCTCGCGCAGCACCTTGTCCATGTGCTGCCGGTCCACCACGGTGAAGCGCTGGGTGTTGACCAGCGCCTCCTCGAGGGAGTCGGACATGGGCCGATCGCCGTTGCCGCTCATGCCGCCGATGGCCACCGAGCTGTACGGCGCCATGTTGATCTCGGCGGGCTTCATCACCGGGACGCGCACGGCGACGGTTCCGCAGGCAGCACAGAGGAGGGCGAGAGGAAGCGCGCGGACCAGCGCGCGGACCGGGTTCGACGGATTCTTCATGATTGATTTCCCCGAGGAAGCAACGAGTTGCGGGATCGATCGGTAGCACCGGCCCGACAGAAGGGTCAACTTCTCTGTGCCTTGGTGGCCGCTTGCGAAGAAGGGTTGGTCAAGGTAGCAGGGAGCATCTCTTCGCTCGGGGTCACGCCATGCGTTTCGTGCTCGCACTTTCGCTCACCCTGGCGATTCCCAAGCCGGCCCAGCCTGCGCCGGCCCCCGACCGGACCCTGGCGGTGGCCGCGGTCGAGGCGCGGGGCGGCGCCACGGCGGACCAGGCCTCGGAGATGAGCGACGCGCTCACCGCGCAGCTGGTCGCTGACGGCCGCCTGCGGGTGGTGGAGCGGCAGCAGATCGCCAGGGTGATGAAGGAGCAGGCCCTCTCGCTGTCGGGCGCGATGAGCGACGAGGTGCAGATCAAGCTGGCCCAGCTGGTGGGCGCTCGCTGGATCGCGGTGGGCGCGGTGCAGATCAAGGGCAAGGGGCTGCTCCTCTCGCTGCGCGCGATGGACTCGTCCACGGCGCAGGTGGCCTTCGCCGATGCGCTCAAGGTGGGCAACGAGGATCAGATCGAGGGCGGCGCAAAGCAGCTGGCGCGCAAGCTGACCGAGAAGCTGATCGGCCCCGCGCCGGCCGGGGGCGCGCAGGCTGCCACCGAGGCGGTGGGCGACTTCGACGTCGGCCAGGTGAAGGACGGCGCCAGGCAGCTGGCCCGATCGCTGGCGCTGCGCTTCCCCAGGCTGAACGGCCGCGTCACCGACAGCCTCCCCGACGGGACGGTGTCGTGCTCCTTCGGCGGCGGGCAGCCCTTCGTCGGGCAGTTCTTCGAGATCGACGGCAAGGACGAAGTCACCCAGATGGATTCGAAGAAGGGCTACTTCCTGCTCAAGAACATCAGCGCGCAAGGCTGCAGCGGGAGGGCCCGGCGCGAGGGCGGCGCCGACATCGCCAAGGGCGACGCGCTCAATGCGCTGCCCCTCAAGATCAACCTCGAGTCGCTGGAGGCGGGGCCGGGCGCGCAGCCGGAGCTGTCGAAGCTGCTCGCCGACGAGACCCGCTCGGCGCTTGACGCGGTGCCCAACTTCCAGGTGGCCAATGACCCGCAGCTGACTGCCATCGGCCGGGTCTCCGGGCCGCGCGGGCGCCGCACCGTCGAGCTGCAAGTGGTGGACAAGGGCGGCAACATCGTCCAGAAGCTCGAGCTCTCGGGCACCTTTTAGGACGATGTCCTAATCGGCCAGCAGAACCCAGAGAAGGGCCACGGCCAGCGCCAGCGCACCGGCGATGGCCACCGCGGTCGGCAGCCAGCTCTTGCCCTCTGCCCTCGGCACCGGAGGGGGCGAGGCGGCGCGGGCCTTGGCCTTGAGCATCGCCGCCAGGTCGCCCTTCTGCTCGGCCGCCGCGCTGGTCTGCAGCTCCTTGGCCGCCCACGCCGAGAGCGCATCGGCATGGGGACCGGCCGCGGGCTCCTCGATGACTTTTGCCTCGTGGGGACCAGCTCGGTCTCGAAGAGCGACTGCGCCACCACCTGTTGGTGGACCAACTCGCCCAGGCTCCGGAAGTCCACCGCGGTGGCGTTGGGATCGAAGTCCGACTCGACCGGCGGGGGCGCAGAAGTCCCGGCGGCCCCCGAAGCCTGGCGGACCGCGACCGGCGCCGCGCCCAGGGGCTTCGCCGCCGCCGTCGAGGCCTGCTTGAGCGCGCTGCGCGGCCTGGCCTTCCCCGGATTGGAGGCGGACCGCGGCAGCTCGACCGGCCGCCTCCATCCCCTTGGGCACGATGCGCTTGGGCACCAGCGCCCGCGCCCCTTGCGCGCCCTTCAGGTCGGCGAGGCGGAAATGCGAGGTGTCGAACTCCAGCTGGCGGGTGGCCGCGCCCTCTTCGGCCTGCAGATCGGCGAGCCGGAAGTGCGAAGTGTCGAACTCCATCTGCCGGGTGGCGGCGCCCTCCTCTGCCTTCAGGTCGGCGAGGCGGAAGTGCGAGGTGTCGAAGTCGGAGAGCCCCAGGCCCTTGTCCTGCTTTTTGGACGGCGGCGGCGGCGGGCGGGCCGCGGCGGCGCGGGGCGAGCGCGGCGGGTTCTTGAAGAGCGCCTCCAGCTCGGGGATGCGCACGCCGGGAAGCCAGTTGGCCATCCCTTCCTTCCAGACCAGCGAGTCTGAGAGGATGGCGCCCGAAGCCAACTCGACCCCCAACTCGACGCGGGTGAGGGGCCCGGTCTCCTGCTCACCGATGAGGACGTACCAGGTGGCCGAATCCTGGGGCACGGCGAAACTGTACCGCCGGGGCCAGTCCGGATGGAAGAGGGCGCCGCCTCCCCGACGGCCGGGCGTCTCCGAGCCCTGGCCGCTGGACAGGAGCCGTTGCCGAATACGGCAACGCGCTCCTAGACGTTGAAGAGGAAGTGCATGACGTCGCCGTCCTGCACCACGTACTCCTTGCCTTCCATCCGCAGCGCGCCCTTGCTCTTGGCGGCGGCCTCCGAGCCGAACCGGAGCAGCTCATCCCAGCGGATCACCTCCGCCTTGATGAAGCCGCGCTCGAAGTCGGTGTGGATGACCCCTGCCGCCTGCGGCCCCCGCGAGCCTTTCTTGATCACCCAGGCGCGGCACTCGTCCTCGCCGGCGGTGAAGTAGCTGGAGAGGCCGAGGAGCGTGAACCCCTCGCGGACCAGCTTGTTCAGGCCCGGCTCCTTGAGGCCGACGGTCTCGAGATAGTCGGCGCGCTCGGCCTTGGGGAGCTGCTGGATCTCCGCCTCCACCTTGCTGCAGATGGCCACCCAGCCCGCGCCCTCTTTCTGCGCGAGCGCCCGCACCCGCGCCACCAGCGGATCGGTCTCGAGGCTGCCCAGCTGCGATTCGTCCACGTTGGCGACGTAGAGCACGGGCTTGGCGGTGAGCAGGAAGAGCTCCCGGGCGCGGGGCTTCTCCTCGTCGGAGAGTTGCACGCTGCGCGCCGGCCGGCCCGCGTCCAGCGCGGCCTTGAGCTTGTCGTAGACGGCGAGGTCGGCCCTGGCCTCCTCGCCCGCCTTGCCCGGCCCCTTGGCGTCCTTGGCCTTGCGGTCGCGCTTCTTCTCGAGGCCCTCGAGGTCCTTGAGCGCCAGCTCGGTGTCGACCACTTCCTTGTCGCGCTCGGGATCGACCGAGCCATCGACGTGGACGACATCGTCGTCCTTGAAGCAGCGCAGGACGTGGGCGACGGCGTCCACCTCGCGGATGTTGGCGAGGAACTGGTTGCCGAGCCCTTCTCCCTTGGAGGCGCCCTTGACGAGGCCGGCGATATCCACGAACTCGAGCGCCGCGTGCGTGGTCTTCTTCGGCTTGTAGAGCGCGGCCAGCTTGTCGAGCCGGTCGTCCGGCACCGGGACCACGCCGACGTTCGGATCCTTGGTGGCGAAGGGATAGTTGGCGGCCAGCACGGAGGCGCCGCTCAGCGCGTTGAAGAGCGTGCTCTTGCCCACGTTGGGCAGACCGACGATGCCGATAGCGAGACCCATGGGGCGTGCGATCTACACCAATCAGCGCCAAAGGCTAGGGCAGCGCGACCACGCCATCGGATCGGACCTCGGTCGCCCCCCGCTATTGACGGCGGGCGCGGAAGCAAAGAGTGTGCGCATCCTCATCAGACCAAGTGGGGAGGCAACCCGATATGAAGCGTCTTTTCATGCTCGCAACCGTCTTCGTGGCGTTCGCCGCTGCGGCCGAGCCAGCCGCCACGAAGGCGCAGTCCTTTGACGCCGTCGAAGCCACCGTCGACGGCATCCAGTCCCAGTATCGGGCCGGAAGTCTCAGCCCCGAGGACGTGGTGCGGACGTATCTCGCCCGGATCGCGAAACTCGACCGCTCCGCTCTCGGGCAACCGATCAACGGCGGCGTCGGCGACCAGCCCTTGAACAGCTTCATGCATGTCAACGGCCGGGCGATCGAGACCGCGCGCCGTCTGGGCGACGACTTCGAGGAGGGCGACGACGAGGACGGCGGGAAACCGCTGTTCGGCATTCCCATCATCCTCAAGGACAACATCGCCACCAAAGACATGCCCACCACCGCGGGATCGGTTGCGCTCGGCGGATCGCGGCCGGAAAAGGACGCCTTCATCGCCCGCAAGCTCCGCCGCGCCGGCGCCATTATCCTCGGCAAAGGCACGTTGACGGAGTACGCCAACTTCATCGCGCTGGGCATGCCCACCGGGTTCAGCTCGCAGCTGCGCTTCCAGCTGTTCCAGGTCCCGGGCGCCGATCTCTCGAAGATCGGCTACGGCTTCAACTCCTATGACCCGCGCCTCAGGACCCAGCCGCCGTTCAACGACGGCCGTCCGGTGCTGGCGACCGGAGGATCCAGCTCGGGGCCCGGCATCGCGGTTGGCGCGAACCTCGCCACCATCGGCGTGGGCACCGAGACCTCGGGATCGATCCTCAGCCCTTCTGGCCAGAACGGCCTGGTGGGAATCAAGCCGACGCTCGGGCTGGTCAGCCGGCACGGCATCGTGCCCATCACTGCCGATCAGGACACCGCCGGCCCGATGGCCCGGACGGCGAGGGACGCGGCCAAACTGCTCGGCGTCCTCGCCGGCTTCGACAAGGACGACCCGGCTACCGCTCCCTGCCGCACGCCCGGCAAGTGCTTCCGCGACTACACGAAGTTCCTCAACCCCAACGCTTTGAAGGGGGCGCACATCGCGGTGCCGAAGCAAACGTATTGGATCGACTTCGGCCTGGGCCCGGATCGGATCGCGCTGATGGAAAAAGCCATCGCCACCATGACCTCGCTCGGCGCGACGTTTGAGACCTGCGAGATCCCTTCCCAGCAGGTGTTGAACAACTATGGCACCTGCGTCACCACGGATGACGTGGCCGGCCGCAGGGCCACTCCCGCAGGAACGATTCCGAAGTGCTCGACGGTGCTGCTGTTCGGCTTCAAGCGCGATCTGAATCACTACCTCGCCGATGAGGACTTCGGTCCCGGCGTGAGTGTTTCCAACTCGCAGATTCCGGTACGCACGGTGCACACGCTTTCCGACGTGATCTCCTTCAACTCGGACGCGGCACACCCGTCGAGCCCGGAGGTCCACATGAAGTATGGACAGGCCATCGCCATCGCCGCGGACTCGCTCAACACCGGTCCCGGCCAGGACCTCGACGACTACCGGGCCGATCGCGCGCTGGATCTGAAATTGACCCGGCAGTGCGGGCTGGACATCCTCTACACCGGCGTGGTCCCGAAGGAGTGTGCGGGACTGGTAACTCCTCAGGAGAGTAACTGCGCCGGGAAGAAGTTCGACGCGGTCCTTTTCCCGGCCAACTTCGGCGCCAACGCGCCTGCCCGCGCGGGGTACCCGAGCGTGATCGTGCCCGGCGGGTTCTTCCCCAACTCGCTGGCACCTTCCAGCTGCGACACCACGGTTGATCCCGAGTCCAACTGCTCGCCCTTCGGCGTGACCTTTTCGGGCCCGGCGTTCAGCGAGCCCAAGCTGATCGGCTACGCGTACGGCTTCGAGCAGGCCACGCACAACCGCAGGCCGTCGGAAGACGCGCCTTAGGACACCGACCAGCGAGTACCAGCTCCAGGCTTCGAAGGGCCCCGCGCGACTGCCGGGGCCCTTCGCATTTTCGCCCCGAAGCTGCGCTCCCCGTAGGGCGACCTCTATTCATCGCCGTGCTATGTCCTTCGCTGGCCCCTCGCGGAGCCACTATTTCCTTCGCTGGCCCCTCGAGCCAGCAAAGGGGGCCATCACGCCGGGTCAAGCCAGTTGGGGCTCGCAGTCCCTCGCGGTCCTGGGTCTCGCCTTCGCGTTGTCCGCCCTGCCCGTGGCGGCCTCCGAAATGGTGCCGCTCGAGGCGCTGTTTGGGAAGCCGGCTCTCGGCACCGTGGCCCTTTCGCCTTCGGGCCGGTATCTCGCCGTCACGGTCCCGGGCAAGAACGCCCTCCTGGAACTGCGGGTCGCAGACCTGGACGTGAAGCCGTGGAACTTCAAGAGCGTCGCCTGGCTGAGCAACCTCGATGTCGGCGCGGTCGACTGGGTCAACGACAAGCGCATCGTCTTCCAGGCGTTCGACTCGCAGTCCGGCGCCTGGGGCGGCACCTGCGGCCTGTGGGCCGTCGACGCCGACGGGGAAGGCAGGAAGCTGCTGATCGACGCCGCGTACCTGCACCGCTCGGGCAACGATGTCGTTACCGCGAGAACCGGTGTGGTGGAGCTCGGCGCCGAGTGGGAGTTGGAGCGCGTGCTGCCCGGCGATGGAGATGACGTTCTTGTCCGCGAATGGCACGCGTCGTCCATTCGCGGAACGCAGTACTCGACCCTGGCTCGCCTGAACACGAGAGCGCGGATACCGAAGCCCGTGTCCTTGACGAGCAGCGCCCCCGACGGCGCCCAGCGGTGGATCACCGACCGACGGGGCGTGCCGCAGTACATGTGGGGGTGGACCGACGGGCAGCACAAGGTCTTCCACCGCGGAGCCGAAGACCGCTGGGAGGAGATCGCCAGTTCTGCGGATACCAGCGACGCCGGTTGGTGGCCGCGCTTCATGCTCTACGACACCCTGCTCGTCTCCACACAGCCGGCCGGTGCATCGGCGGAGGTACTGACCACGCTGGATCCGGCGACGGGCAAGCTGGCCCCGTCCCCGGTGCTCGCCGCCAAGGGGTTCGACGTCGGCGCCACTGCCCGGCCCATCGTCGACGAGGGGAGCGATCTCCTCCTCGGCTGGCGCTACCGCCTCGACACCCTGTACACCCGCTGGGGCGACGAGCGCATGAAGAGTTTCCAGGCGGCCATCGACCGGGCGCTGCCGGGCAAGGTCAACGTCACCGCGTGCAGCCGCTGCGGAAGCGCCAAGCGCTGGCTCGTCGAGAGCCTCTCGGATCGCGAACCGCCGCAGTACATCGTGTTCGAGCCCGGCAGCGGGCAGCTGACGCCGGTGGGCAGCGCGCGCCCGGATATCACCGGCGGGCTGACAGGGGCGCGCAGCATGGAGCGCGTCCGGGCGCGCGACGGCTTGGAGATCCCGGCGTATGTAACCCGGCCGTTTCGTCCCGCCGGCTCTCCGCCCGGGCCCCTGCCGGCGGTGGTCTACGTGCACGGAGGACCTTGGGCGCGGACCAATCTGGAATGGTCAGATCCGCCGGTGCCGCAGTTCCTCGCCTCGCGCGGGTACGTCGTGATCGAGCCGGACTTCCGCGGCAGCACCGGCTACGGAGTGAAGCACGAGCGCGCCGGGCGCGGCCAATGGGGGTTGGCCATGCAGGACGACCTCATCGACGTCCTGCACTGGGCCATCGAAAAGGGCTTGGTGGACAAAGATCGTGTCTGCATCATGGGCGCAAGCTATGGCGGTTACGCGGCGCTGATGGGCCCGGTCCATGACCCGAAGGCATACCGCTGTGCCATCAGCTGGGTCGGCGTGACCGACCTGCCGCGGCTCCTCCGCGACACCGCCGAGGCACACCTCCTGTTCGATGGGCTGAGCGCGCGCATCCTGCGAAGGGAACTGGGCGACCCGGAAAAGGACGCGGAGAAGCTCCAGCGCACTTCGCCGGTGTTTCGCGCGGCAGAGATCAAGGTCCCGGTGCTGGCAGCGTGGGGCAAGGACGACACGCGGGTGCCGCTCGAGCATGGCCGGCGATTCCGCGATTCCGCGACCAAGGCAGGGGTCGATCTCGACTACGTGGAATACGCCGACGAAGGCCATCGCTGGCTCCGCCCCGCTACCTGGATCGACTTCATGGGTCGCGCCGAGAAGCTTCTCGCCAGGACGCTTAGGCCCGGCACGACGAGCGCGCCGCCCGGTGTGCGCCCGTAGCAGTCGCATCGCAGCGGCTCGTTTTCACACGGCTTCACACGGGCGATTCTTGCCGTGCCTTCCTCAGTCGCTGCCAGGGACTTCTCCGAGCGCGAGAGCGGCGCAGAGGGCGCGCCCGTCTGGCCGTTCTCGCTGGAATCGGTCACAGTGAGCGCGTGCTCAATGCCGTCCAGCATCTGGCCAGCGAGCTCGCCCGGCGGCGCGTCTTCCGGGTATTGATCGGGTACGTGGTCGCCGTCTTCGGCGCCCTGCAGGGGCTCGACATCATGGTGACGCGGCTCGAGTTGCCTCCGGTCTGGATGCGCTGGGCGGTGCTGGTGTCCCTCGCGGGATTGCCGATCGCGGCGGTGCTCGCCTGGGTCTTCGACCTGACCTCCGCGGGAGTGGTGCGCACAGCCCCCGCTCCGCAGGACGCTCATCCGTCCGAGATCCGGCGGCGCTCGGCGGTGACTTGGGTCGCCCTCGCGCTGCTTCTCGCCGTCATCGGCTGGCTCGCCCTGCGCGACCACCGCTACCGCGAAGCGCGCGCCAGGCTCGACGAGGCGGTGAAGCTCGCCGACCAGGGCAAGCTGGCCGACGCGCTCGCGCTGGCCTTCGAAGTGGAGAAGGCGATTCCGTCCGCGCCCGCACTGGAGAAGTTGTGGCCGGAGGTGTCGCGGGTCCTCGATGTGCGGACCAACCCGCCCGGCGTCTCGGTGTCTGCGCGGCTCTACGGCGCTGACGATTCGCCGTGGCGTGCGTTGGGCGTCACGCCGATCGCGGGGGCGCGCGTCTCGGTGCTGC
>JANXXR010000011.1 GCA_025350525.1 Deltaproteobacteria bacterium | reverse complement strand
CGCACATCCGCTCCAACGTCCGCGAGCTTGAGGGCAGCCTGATCCGCCTCTCCGCCTTTGCCAGCCTCACCGGCGCCGCCCTCACCGTCGAGCTGGCGCAGGACGTCCTCAAGAACATCCTGGTGGTGCGCGGCGACAAGCCCGACGTCGCCACCATCATCAAGGTCGTCGCCGACGTCATGCAGGTGAAGCCGGCCGACATCCTCGGCGACCGCCGCCAGCAGAACGTCGCCCGCGCCCGCCAGGTGGCCATGTACCTGACCCGCAAGATCACCGCGCTCAGCTACCCGGTCATCGGCGAGAAGTTCGGCGGCAAGGATCACTCGACGGTGATCAACGCCGAGCAGCGCATCGAGCAGCTGATGGGCGAGGAGCCCGACCTTGCCAAGACCGTCGAGTCGCTGCTGCGCCGCCTCAACAGCTAGGGCTGGGAGACCCCCGGCCGTCGGCTCAGGAGCCCGCGCGGCAAAGCCTGTGATCAACCGGTCACCGTGCGTGTAGACAACCCCGGACCCTCGCGCTACACAGGCCGGTCACAGCCGGAGCCCGCGCAAGTCACAGGCCCTGGACGGAGCAGCCCTCCACAGATTCACAGACTCTACCTCTGCTACGAGATCCTCTTCTCCTGATCAGAAAGGGAAGCAAAAGATGGAGCTGCAGATCGGGACCGACGAATTCTCCCGCGCCCTCTACCGCGCGCAGGGCATCGTCGAGAAGAAGAGCACCATGCCCATCCTCGGCTCGGTGCTGCTCGAGGCCAGCGAGGATGGCAAGCTCAAGCTCACCGCCTTCGATCTCGAGATCGGTGTGCAGACCACGCACCCGGCCGAGGTGCGCAAGGCCGGCTCGGTCTGCCTCAAGCACAAGGAGCTCTACGACATCGTCCGGGCGCTGCCCGAGCGCAACCTCACCCTCAAGCGCGAGGCCAACAACCGCGTCAAGCTGGTGAGCGGCGCCGCCGAGTTCAACATCGTCGGCCAGGCCGCCGAGGACTATCCGCCCTTTCCGCGGGCCGAGAAGGCCGCCATGGTCAAGGTCGATCCGACCTCGCTCTCGGAGATGATCGAGAAGACCCAGTTCGCCATCTCGGCGGACGAGACCCGGCACAACCTGAACGGCGTCTTCTTCGAGGCTGCCGAGGGCAGCGTGCGCATGGTCGCGACCGACGGCCACCGCCTCTCGATGGCGCAGCGCCCCCTCGACGGCTTCAACTTGAAGAAGGGCGTCATCGTCCCGCGCAAAGGCCTCCTCGAGTTGCGCCGGCTGCTCGACGAGAACTCGGGCGGCGAGTGCGAATTGGGCTTCACCGAGACGAGCGGGGTGTTCCGCCGCGGCGAGGTCACCATGGTGATGCGCCTCATCGACGGCGTCTTCCCCGACTACCAGCAGGTCATTCCCAAGGAGGCCGACCGCACCGTCACCGTCGATCGGCCGCGCCTGCTCGAGACCCTGAAGCGCATGAGCCTGCTCTCGAGCGACCGGGCCACCAACGCCGTCCGCTTCGAGCTCTCGGAGAATTCGCTGCGGGTCACCTCGCAGAATCCCGACCTCGGCGATGCCCGCGAAGAGATCGTCGTCGTCTACGCCGGCGCGCCGATGCAGATCGGCTTCAACGCCCGCTACCTGATGGACGTCCTGCAAGTGCTCGACTCGCCGCAGATGAACGTCGAGCTCTGCGACGAGCTCTCGCCGGGAGTGCTCAAGCCCGCGGGCGACCCTGGCGCCGGGGCGCGCTACACGGCGGTGATCATGCCGATGCGCATCTGATGAAAAAAACCTTCGCTCCTTCGCTCCTGCGCGGGGCGCTGTTGTTCTTGTTTCTTCTCTCTTCGGCGGCGGAGGCGCGCCGGGCGCACAAGATCTCCCGCGACCCGCGCACGGTAGGCCTCGGCCGCAACTGCCAGCGGAACTCCGACTGCAAGGGCCATTCGCAGCGCTGCCTCAAGGAATCGGACGCCAACGGCAAGCCGGTGCCGCAGAGCTTCTGCGTGCTGCCCTGCGCGTCGTTCGAGGCGGGCACCACCAAGGTGATTCCGGGCGCGCCGGTGGACGTCTCCAAGAAGGCGAAGAAGCCGCCGCCGCGCTGCCCCGCGACCTACCAGTGCAGGAGCGCGGGCTCGGGCGTGCCCATCGACATGTGCGTCAAGGAGTAGGCCGCAGCCGTGCTTCTCCTCGACGTCGAGACGCGCGCCTTCCGCAATCTCGAAGACCAACGAGTTCAGGTCTCGCCGCAGACGACGGTGCTGTTCGGGCAGAACGGGCAGGGCAAGACAAACTTCCTCGAAGCCATTTATCTGCTCTGCACGCTGCGGCCGCTGCGCGCGCAGAAGCTCGCCGAGCTGATCCGGCTGGGCACCCACGAAGGGACTCAGGTCGCCGGGCGCTTCGAGCTGCCCGGCGGCGTGCGGACCGTGGAGGTCGAGATCGGCGCGCAGGGAAGGGCGGCGCGCGTGGACGGAAAGCCGGTCCGCGATCCCGACGAGCTGTTCGGCGGGCTCGCCACGGTGGCCTTCACCCCCGATGATCTCGCGGTGGTGAAGGCGGGCCCCGAGGGGCGCCGCAGGCTGCTCGACCGCGCCGTGCAGAACCGCCATCCGTCGCAAATCGTGGACGCGCGTGACTACCTCAAGGCGCTGCGCTCGCGAAACCAGCTGCTGCGGCAACGCTCGTCGCCCGACCTGCTCGCCGCTTTCGACGGGCCGCTGGCGCGGCTGGGGGCGCGGCTGCGGCAGCGGCGCGAGGAGGTACTGGGCGAAGTGAGGCCGCTCGCGCAGAAGGCCTTCGCCGAGGTGGCGCGGGGCGAGGCGCCGCTGCAGCTCACCTATCTGGCCGCCGGCCGCGACTCTGACGACCTGGCCTCGGCCGGGCCGCTGCTCGAGGAGCGCCTGCTGGAAGCGCTCCGCCGCCGCCAGCCGCGCGACGAGGAGCGCGGCTACACCAGCGTCGGCCCGCACGCCGATGACCTGGGGCTGCTGGTCGGCGACCGCCCGGCGCGCCTCTACGCCAGCCAGGGCCAGTCGCGCGCGGTGGTCCTCGCCTTCAAGATCGGCGAGATCGAGAACCTGAGAAGGACCCAGGGCCGGGCGCCGCTGCTCCTGCTCGACGACGTCTCGAGCGAGCTCGACCCGCAGCGCAACGCCTTCCTCATGTCCTATCTGGCCGCGCTCAAAGGGCAGGTGGTGCTGACCACCACCGACCCGCAGCTGGTGGCAAAAAGCGCCGCCCACGAGGCGCTCTTCCACCGCGTTTTCGCAGGCACGATCGCGCCCGCCGATCCAGCCGGAAATTGACGTATTTCCCGAGTGATACGGCGGTCATTTCGCCTTGATTCCGACGCTTTTTGCGTGATACTCCAGACCTCCCCAACGAGGTGATTTTTGGAGACAGCGCAGGACAAGCAGCCCGCCACCGGCGCGGCCGCCAGCTTCGAGTATTCAGCCGACAGCATCAAGGTCCTCGAGGGTCTCGAAGCCGTGCGCAAGCGGCCGCACATGTACATCCGCGGCGTCGGCGCCGAAGGCCTGCACCACCTCGTCTACGAAGTCGTCGACAACGCCGTGGACGAGGCGCTCGCCGGCCACGCCACCAAGGTCGACCTCACCATCCACGTCGACGGCTCGCTCTCGGTGCAGGACGACGGCCGCGGCATCCCCGTCGGACCGCACCCGACCGAAGCCATGGACACGCTCGACGTCGTCATGACCAAGCTCCACGCCGGCGGCAAGTTCGACCAGGGCACCTACAAGGTCTCGGGCGGCCTGCACGGCGTCGGCGTCAGCTGCGTCAACGCGCTCTCCGAATACCTCGAGGTCGAGGTCTATCGAAATTCATTGATCTACCAGCAGCGCTACCAGTGCGGCGTGCCCACCGGAAAGGTCCGGCAGATCGGCACCACCTCGCTGCGCGGGACCAAGGTCACCTTCAAGCCCGACGCCACCGTCCTCGAGGCCACCGACTTCAACTTCGACGTGCTCTCGAACCGCATGCGCGAACTGGCCTTCCTGAATCCCGGCCTGCGCATCCTCATGAGCGACGAGCGCACCGGCAAGACCCACGACTTCAAGTACGAAGGCGGCATCGTCGCCTACGTCGAGCTGCTCAACACCAACAAGACGCTGGTCTTCGAGTCGCCCATCAGCGTCAAGGGCGACGTCAACGGCTCCGAGGTGCACGTCGCCCTGCAGTGGAGCGACGGCTACGACGAGAAGGTCTTTTCCTTCGCCAACAACATCAACACCGTCGACGGCGGGCCGCACCTGATCGGCTTCAAGTCCGCGCTCACCCGCACGGTGATCAAGTACGGCGACGAGAGCGGCGCCTGGAAGGAGATCAAGGAATCTCCCTCGGGAGAGGACATCCGCGAAGGGCTGACGGCGGTGGTCTCGGTGAAGATCCCTGGCGCGCAGTTCGAAGGGAACCTGAAAGGCAAGCTCGTCAACACCGAGGCCAAGACGCTGGTCGAGCAGCTGGTGGGCGACAGGCTCACCGCCTTCTGGGAGCAGAACCCCGCCATCGCCAAGCGGGTGATGGCCAAGGTCTCCGACGCCGCCCGCGCCCGCATCGCTGCCCGCAAGGCGCGCGAGACGGTGCGGCGCAAGGGCGCGCTCGACTCGGCCTCGCTGCCCGGCAAGCTCGCCGACTGCCAGGAGCGCGATCCGGAGAAGTGCGAGCTCTACATCGTCGAGGGAGATTCCGCCGGCGGCTCCGCCAAGCAGGGACGCGACCGGCGCACGCAGGCCATCCTTCCCTTGCGCGGAAAGATCCTCAACGTCGAGAAGGCGCGCTTCGACAAGATGCTCGGCTCCCAGGAGATCATGACCATGATCACCGCGCTCGGGACCGGCATCCACGACGAGTTCAGCATCGACAAGCTGCGCTACCACAAGATTATCTTGATGACCGACGCCGACG
>JANXXR010000065.1 GCA_025350525.1 Deltaproteobacteria bacterium | reverse complement strand
CCAGCACCGCGGCCAGGAGATTGGTCTGCCAGCGCCGCGCACCCTCGGGAAAGAGGTGGTGCACGTCGTGGGCGTAGAGGTTCACGTAGCGCGCGAAGAGCACCAGGATGAAGGCCAGCCCCGCCGCCAGCAGGCCGACGAAGAGGATGCCGAGGGCGTTGGCGAGGATGGCGCGGGAGACGCGGGGGTCATCCATGCTGGCCGACACCGCCGCGGTCAGCTCGGCGAAGGCCGGCTTGAAGGCGCCCGGGTTGTCGGCGAGCAGGGCGCGGGCGAGGCAGCTGTGCGAGTCGGCCAGCGCCGGCGCGAACTCGACCGCCAGCTTGCAGCGCAGGACGGCCAGGGCGGGCGCTCCGGCGGCCAACGCCTCGTGGCTCTCGCGGACCAGCGCGCCGCCGATGAAAAAGAGGTTCTCGAGGGCGAGGTCGTCCTTGAGCTGGCGGACGTGCTGCTCTTCGTCGTCGGCGCGGCGCTCGTCGCGGTCGCGCAGGTAGTCGCGGCGGGCGCTCCAGTGCGTCTGCAGATCGGGGCTCTTCTCCATCGGCAGGATGATGCCGCGGTTGCCGGCGCTGCTCGGGGCTGGCGCGGGAGCAGCGGCCACGGGCGCAATGGGCACCGGGCCCGGCAGCGGCGGAGCCGGAAGATCCTCCGCCCACGCAGCAGCAGCGGCGAGCACGACGGCTGCCGCGCAGAGTCCGCGGACCCTGCGGGAGATCAGGTTCAAGCCCCTTCCAGTCACGGGTGCATCCTAGCCGTTGCCCGCTCGTACCAGCAAGGAAACTGCCCTTTCCTGAACGCCCGCGCGCGAGCGGCGGGATGTGGTATGGCGCGCCCATGTCCGAACCCACCGCGGCCATCGCCCGCCTCCTCTCCATCATGGACAAGCTGCGGGACCCCGGCGGATGTCCCTGGGATCGCGAGCAGACCCTGCGCACCCTGACGCCCTACCTGCTCGAAGAGGCCCACGAGGTCATCGAGGCCATCGAGTCGGGCGACGCCGCCCACCACCGCGAGGAGCTGGGCGACCTGCTCTTCCAGGTGGTCTTCCAGTCGCGCATCGCCCGCGAGGAGGGAAAGTTCGACTTCGCCGACGTCTGCGAGACCATCTCCGACAAGCTGACGCGGCGCCACCCGCACGTCTTCGCCGACGTCACCGTCTCGGGCTCGCGCGAGGTGGTGAAGAACTGGGAGCGCATCAAGGCCGAGGAGCGCAAGGAAAAGGGACAGCCGGAGCGCTCTGCGATCGGCGGCGTGCCGTTGGCGCTGCCGGCGCTGGTGCGGGCCGAGCGGCTGACCGAGAAGGCGGGCGCGGTCGGGTTCGACTGGCCCGACGCCCGCGCGGTGCTGGCCAAGGTCCGCGAGGAGCTGGCCGAGCTGGAGGCGGAGCTCGATTCTGGAACCCCGGCGCGCGTGGAGGCGGAGCTGGGCGACCTGCTCTTCGCCGTCGCCAACCTGGGACGCTGGGTGAAAGTGCATCCGGAAGAAGCGCTGCGCGGGACGTTGCGGCGCTTCGAGAGCCGCTTCCAGCACATCGAGGCGAGACTGCGTGAGAAGGGCAAGTCGCCCCGGGAATCCGGCCTTGCCGAGATGGACGCGCTGTGGAACGAAGCCAAGGCGCGTGAGGGCGGGGCGCCCTCCGGTTGACCACGCCGGCGCCCTTTTCCCACAGCTGACGGGCGGGCTGTGGACAGCCTGTGGATTCACCTCGGAGTGAAACCCAAAGAGTGTCGGAGGCAGGCAGGTGACGCCGTCATTGGACTTCTTTACCTGCATGAATCAATCACGTTTTCAAGGTCTTGAAGCATTTTTCCCTCTGGGGCCAGGATATACGTATCGCCACGCAGGGGTCGTACAAGGTGCGCTGCACCCGGCGTGGACAACCTGTGCGGGGCTTCGCAGGCCAGAGTGCCGCGCCGAAGCGTTGACACCCCCTGCCGCCTTTGCTATTGCGACCGCCCTTTCTCACGCAATTTTTGGAGTTTTCGTGGCCAACACGCGATCGGCAGAGAAGCAGAACCGGCAGTCCCAGAAGCACCGCGTCCGCAATGCGCACGTCCTCTCCACGCTGCGCTCCAGCGTGCGGAAGTTCCGCGAGGCCGCCGCGGCGGGCGATGCCGCCAAGACCAAGGCCGAGCTGCTCCTGGCCGTGAAGCAGATCGCCAAGGCCGCCTCCAAGGGCGTCATCCACAAGGCCCAGGCCTCGCGGCGCATCTCGCGCCTGACCAAGGCTGCCTCGGCGCCGGCAGCCAAGCAGTAGCTACTGCTTCAGGCGCCCGGAGATGTCGTAGCGGTCCACCGCGTAGCGCGCGGCGGTGCTGACCAGCCGGCGCAGGGCGGCGCGGCGGTTGGCTTCGGTCCCCAGCACGTCGATGCCGGCGAAGTAGTCCTCGCTGCCGCCGAATCGCGCCTCCCAGCTTCCCACGTTCAGCTTGAGGTCGGCGTCGAGGCGAAAAGAGGCCGCGCCCTCGCCCGCGGTGCCGGTGGGCACCGAACGGAGCGCGATCACTTCCAGCACCATCTCGGGCGAAGCCGCGCCGTCGGGGTCGAGCAGGCCGCGGCCGGCCAACTCCGCGCGCAAGGCGGAGGCGAAGATGCCGCCCACCTCCGCCTGCGCCGTGTCGTTCTTCACCGCCGCCACGCGGACGGGTTGGGCCTTCCGGGACCTCACCGGCGCGTAGCCACACGCTACCGAAAAGCAAAAGCACACCACGGAGGCGCGGAGGGCACGGAGGTTTTTTGGTTGGGGCATCAGCGGCGCCGGTGCTGGGGGCGGCGCGGATCTCGGGGCCAACCCAAAAGCTTCCTTCCGTGCCTCCGTGGTGCGCTTTCGCATTTTCAGTTGTTGGCGATGACGAAGTTGACCAGCCGCTTCGGAATCACCACCACCTTCTTGATGGTCTTCCCCTGCAGCCAGCCCGCGACCTTGGGGTCGCGCGCGGCGGTCTCGCGGATCTCGGCCTCGCCCGCGCTGGCGCCCACCTGCACCTCGCCGCGCAGCTTGCCGTTGACCTGCACGGCGATCTGGTAGGCGTCGTCCACCACCAGCTGCGGGTCCGCTTCCGGCCAGTGGAGCGTGGACAGCTCCTCGGTGCGGCCCAGCTCGGTCCACAGCTCGCTGGCCACGTGCGGGGCCAACGGCGCCAGCAGCTGCGCCAGCACTTCGAGGCACTCGCGCAGCGACCCGGGCTCGCCGGTCCAGTCAGCGGCGGCGTTGGAGAGCTCCATCAGCGACGAGATGGCGGTGTTGAACTGCAGCCGCTCCAGCTGCTGGGTGACGCGCAGGATGGTCTTGTGCGTCCGCTTGCGCAGCTCGTCCGAGGCCGCCGGCACGCCGGAAAGGCCCGCGATCTTCGGCAGCGCCCCGTGCACCAGCCGCCAGATGCGCCCGAGGAAGCGGTGCTGTCCCTGCACCTGCTCGTCGGACCAGTCCATGTCCTTCTCGGCCGGCGCGGCGAAGAGGATGAAGAGCCGGGCGGTGTCGGCGCCGTAGTCGGCGATGATCTCGCGCGGCGAGACGACGTTGCCCTTCGACTTGGACATCTTCTCGCCGTCGCGTCCCTTGACGATGCCCTGGGTGACCAGCTTCTGCGCCGGCTACACCACCGGCACCAAGCCCAGCTCGTGCATCACCATGGTCCAGAAGCGAAAGTAGAGTAAGTGTAAAACAGCATGCTCGGGGCCGCCCACGTAGATGTCCACCGGCATCCAGCGGTCGGCCTGCGCGCGCGAGAAGGGCGCCTGGTCGTTGTGCGGATCGAGGTACCGCGCCCAGTACCAGGCCGAGTCGACGAAGGTGTCCATCGTCTCCGCCTCGCGGCGCGCCGGGCCTCCGCAGCGCGGGCAGGTGGTGTTCACCCAGGCGGTGACCTTGGCGAGCGGCGGCTCGCCCTTGCCGGTGAGCACTTCCTTGACGTCGATGTCCGGCAGCACCACCGGCAGCTGCGCGTCGGGCACCGGAATGCCCTTGTGCTCGGGATCGCACCGCTCGCAATAGACGATGGGGATGGGCGTCCCCCAATACCGCTGCCGCGAGATGCCCCAGTCGCGCAGGTGGTAGTTGACCGCCGGCTGCCCGATGCCGCGCCGCTGCGCCTCGGCCGCGATGGTAAGCCGCGCCTGCTCCGAGGGCATGCCGCTGAACTCGCCGGAGTCGAAGACGAAGCCGTAGTCGGTGAAGGCCTTCTTCTGCTCGACCAGCTTGCGGGCCGCCACCTGCGTCACCTCTTCGTCGTCGGAGGGGCGCACCACCCACTGGATGGGCAGCTGGTACTTGACCGCGAACTCGAAGTCGCGCTGGTCGTGCGCCGGCACGGCCATCACCGCGCCGGTGCCGTAGCCCGAGAGCACGAAGTTGGCGACCCAGACCGGGATCTCTTTTCCGGTGAAGGGATTCTTGGCGCGGATGCCGGTGTCGAGGCCCTCCTTCTCGGCGGCGGCGGCGCCCGGCCCCAGATCCTTGGCGGCGCGGAAGACCTTCTCGGCGAAGGCCTTCTGCTCGGCGCGCTTGGCGGGCGGCGCCAGCTCCTGCACCAGCGGATGGTCGGGCGCCGCGGCCACGTAGGTGGCGCCGAAGATGGTGTCGGCCCGCGTGGTGAAGACGCGGAAGGCCTTGCCCTTGGCGGCCGGAACCGCGAAGTCGATCTCGAGCCCGTCGGAGCGGCCGATCCAGTTGCGCTGCATGGCCACCACGCGCTCGGGCCAGTCGATGCGGGTGAGGCCCTCGAGCAGCTTGTCTGCGTAGGCGGTGATGCGGAAGGCCCACTCGGGGATCTCGCGCTCGATGACGACGGTGCCGCAGCGCCAGCAGCGGCCGTCCTCCACCTGCTCGTTGGCGAGGACGGTGTTGTCCACCGGGCAGAAGTTCACCTTGGCGATGCGCCGGTAGACGAGCCCGCGCTCGAGCATGCGCAAGAAGAACCACTGGTTCCACT
>JANXXR010000063.1 GCA_025350525.1 Deltaproteobacteria bacterium | reverse complement strand
GAAGAGGACGCCGCCGACGTGGGGCACGGCAACAATGCGGCCGTGCTCGGTTGGCTCGACCGCGCGCGGCTCGGGTGCATCTTTCTCGAGCGCAAGATGGGTCCGCGAGCCGTGGTAGTAGCGGAGGTAGCTGCGCAAACGACGACGGAGGTGTCCCTCGTTGAGAACGATCACATGGTCGAGCAACTCGCGGCGGATGGTACCGATCAGGCGCTCGGCGAAGGGGTTCTGCCAGGGGGAGCGTGGTGCCGTGAGAACCTCGGCGATGCGCATGCCCTTCACCCGTCGTCGAAACCCGCCGCCGTAGATGCTGTCGCGATCGCGAAGGAGGTAGCGCGGCGCCGAGTCATCGGGGAACGCCTCGACGAGTTGCTGAGCGGTCCAGGCGGCGGTCGGGGAATTAGTGACGTTGAAGTGCAGGACCCGGCGGCGATGATGCAGCAGGACCACGAATACGTAGAGTACGCGAAAGGTCGCGGTTGGCACGACGAAGAAGTCGACGGAGACGAGATCGGCGAGGTGGTTCTCGAGGAAAGTGCGCCAAGTCTGCGAGGGTGGCTTCGGCCGACGTGGCATGAGCCGGGCCACGGTACGCTGCGAGATATCGAGGCCGAGCTTGAGCAACTCGCCGTGAATGCGTGGCGCGCCCCAGAGGGGATTCGCGAGCGCCAAGGTGCGCACAAGAGCCGGGAACCTGAGCGGACCGAGGGTCGACCGGTCCGCCCATGGCGAGACTTCCAGGTCCAGAAAGCGCGGAAGCCCTGCCGATGCCAGCGAATCACGGTCTCGGGCCGAACGACGTGAAGCGCATCGCGCCACCCATCCCACCGGGCACAGAACCACATCCAGAGAAGGCGATCGAGGCGCCCGAATTGCGGTCGCTTCGATCGGCGGCGGAGCAGGGCGAGCTGTTGCCGGAGCGCCAAGTTTTCGAGCGTGAGGTCAGTACGACTTCTGAGCGCCGCGCGCAGGGCGCCCAACAGAGCGAGGACGAGGGACATGGCTCTCCATGGCTCGCACACCGCTGGCCCATCGTCCAGTCTCAGGATCGAGTTTTGACAAACGACAGCCAGAAGACGTCCCTCCGAAAGCCGCGCAAGTGACCCGTGTGGAGGCCGCCGGGACCGTCAGAACGAATCGGATCCGGGCTGCCGTCTACAAAGGAAGGCTCGGACTGGACGGCCGGCGAACGCCCCGACCCCGTGCGGCTCGACGAGGCGTCGCGCGCCGCGGGATCTGCTCGATTTCAGCCAGGCGCGCCCGGAGGAGGTGCGCTCGAGGCCCTCTGGTTGCACGAGGTGGGAGGTCATTTCCTACGCGGTGGAAATGACTGTTGTCTTCACGGTGAGGCTCCGGTGCGCGCCGCTCCAGGCGTGACAGCGTCCACTATCAGCCGATGGTGGCCGGCGGGTTCGAGGAGATGAAGCGCGCGTCGCTTCGGTGGCGCAGCGGCGAAACCCGGCACTTGCGCGTCGGCGACAGCTTCCACATCCCCGCTCTGACACCGCACGCCGAGCGTTACGGTCGCCGTGGGGCGGTTTACTGGGTCGCGCGACGCAACCCTCGATGAATTCGCGAGACGCGTCGATGGTGGGTCCGCGATAGCCCGTCAGCTGTGCGCCCGCTTCCCTTCATCGGCCGCCTGCGACGTCGATGAACGTGCCTGTCGTGTAGGACGCCTCGTCCGAAAGCAGCCAGAGAATGGCGCGGGCGACCTCGATCGCATGGCCGCCCCGCCCCATCGGCTGTTGCGGGCCGAGGCGCGCCACCCGCCCCGGCTCACCGCCGCTCGCGTGAATCCCGGTGTCGATGATCCCCGCCCGCACGCCATTGACGCGAATCCCTTCGCCGGCGACTTCCCTGGAGAGTCCGACGGTCAGGGTGTCGAGCGCCGCTTTCGACGCGGCGTAATCGACGTATTCGCCAGGCGCACCGAGGACGGCAGCCCGCGAGGAGACGTTGACGATCGCTCCCCCGCGCCCGCCGTTCCGTGTCGACATTCGACGGACTGCCTCACGCGCGCACACGAACGCGCCGGTCACGTTGGTCGCGAACACCCGGCTGATGCGTGCTGCGTCGAGGTGCTCCACGCGCGACTGCCGCTCGAGGATGCCTGCGTTGATCACCAGCGCCGCGACGGGCCCGAGCGCCGTATCGACGGTCTCGAACAGACGCACGACGTCGGGCTCGCTGGCGACGTCAGCCTGGACAGCAATCGCCCTGCGGCCAAACACCCGCATTTCCGCAACCACGGCATCGGCAGCGGCTTTGTCCGCGCGAAAGTTCACGCACACGTCGTGCCCGCGCTCAGCCGCGAGACGCGCGGTGGCGGCGCCTATTCCACGACTCGCACCGGTGATCACCAGAATGGACATCGCGTGTGGACTTTGTAGCGCAACGAATCGACCGGCGTCGATGAGCAAGTGGAAGCGGGAGGCGATCCGCGAGTGACCTGCCCCCTTCGCTAGGCCGCTTCCGATGTGAGTCCGGGGTTTGCTGCTGCGTACTGAGCTGCCCCATTTTTCTGGACCAGGATCAGGTTGAGGATTTCGCCTCGTTCTTCCCCGCGGCAACCCTCACCGTGTTTGCAAACTCGACCGGGGTGAGGTTCCCGATCGAGGAGTGCGGCCTCTCCTCGTTGTACTCCCGGCGCCAGGCCGCGAGCTTCCGCCGAGCATCAACCAAGTCCAAGAATAGCTCACCATTGAGGCATTCGTCGCGCAGCTTGCCGTTGAAGCTCTCGATGAAGCCGTTCT
>JANXXR010000048.1 GCA_025350525.1 Deltaproteobacteria bacterium | reverse complement strand
CTCCGACCAGCACCCCTGGTTCCAGCGCGCCCGCCGCGCGCCGCCGGGGTCGTTCGAGCGCAACTTCTACGTCTGGGGCGATTCGCCCGACCGCTATAAGGAAGCGCGCATCATCTTCAAGGACTTCGAGCCGTCCAACTGGTCGTGGGACCCGGTGGCCAAGCAATACTATTGGCACCGGTTCTTCTCGCACCAGCCGGATTTGAACTTCGACAACCCGGCGGTGCACGAGGCCATGCTGGGGGTGGTGGACTTCTGGTTCGGGCTGGGCGTGGACGGGCTGCGCCTCGACGCCGTGCCCTATCTCTTCGAGCGCGACGACACCAACTGCGAGAACCTGCCCGAGACCCATGCCTTCCTGAAAAAGCTGCGCGCCCACGTGGACGGGCGCTTCAAGAACCGCATGTTATTGGCGGAAGCCAATCAGTGGCCTGAAGACGCCGCCCGCTATTTCGGCGACGGCGACGAATGCCATATGAATTTCCATTTTCCCATCATGCCGCGCATCTTCATGTCCATCCACATGGAGGATCGGCTGCCGATCATGGACATCCTCGCGCAGACGCCGCCGATCCCGGCCAGCAGCCAGTGGGCGCTCTTCTTGCGCAACCACGACGAGCTGACGCTGGAGATGGTCACCGACGAGGAGCGCGATTACATGTACCGCGCCTTCGCCCACGAGCCGACCATGCGCATCAACCTCGGCATCCGGCGGCGGCTGGCGCCTTTGACAGGCAACGACAGGCGGCAGATGGAATTGATGAATGCCCTGCTCTTCAGCCTCCCCGGCACGCCGGTCCTCTATTATGGCGACGAAATCGGCATGGGCGACAACGTCTTTCTGGGCGACCGCAACGGCGTCCGCACGCCCATGCAGTGGAGCCCCGACCGCAACGCGGGCTATTCGCGCGCCAACCCGCAGCGGCTCATCCTGCCGGTGATCATCGACCCGGAATACCATTACGAATCATTGAACGTCGAATCGCAGCAATCCAATCCCAATTCCTTGCTCTGGTGGATGAAGCGGCTCATCGCCCTGCGCAAGCGCTTCCAGGCCTTCGGGCGCGGGACCATCGAATTCCTCCAGCCGGAGAACCCCAAAGTGCTGGCCTTCATCCGGCGCTTTGAGGACGAGACGGTGCTGGTGGTGGCCAACCTGTCGCGCTTTACCCAATATGTCGAATTGGACCTGCGCAATTACAAAGGCCGCATTCCCACCGAATTGATGGGCCGCACCCATTTCCCTCCCATCGGCGAATTGCCCTATCTCCTGACGCTGGCCGAGCACGCCTTCAACTGGTTCCGCCTCGAGGAGCCGGCGCAGGCCGACCTGGGCGCCCGCGAGGCGCAGTACCAGCCGCCGGCGCTGGAGATCGCCTCGGCCTGGGAGGGCGTCTTCACCCCGGCCGAGCGCACCGCCATCGAGATGGTGCTGCCCGCCTTCCTCGAAGGGCGGCGCTGGTTCACCTCCCGGGGCCGCGAGATTTCGCAGGTGCGCATCGTCGACGTCATTCCGCTCGACGCGGTGCGCTTCGCCATCGTCCAGGCGGAGTTCAGCCAGGGCGAGGCGGAGAACTATGTCCTGCCGCTCTCCATCGAATCGGGCGACAAGCCGGCGGCGGCGCAGGGCGTGATCGCCACCGTCCGCCGCAGCGATGGGTCGCAGGCGTTCCTCATGGATGCCCTCTTCGACAACGCCTCGGCCGCCTCGCTGCTGGAGGCGATGCGGACCGGGACGCGCAGCCGCGGCGTGGCCGGCCTGCTGGCCGCCAGCGCCCGTCCCGGGGTGCCCACCGGCGAGCCGCGGCTCTACCGGCAGGAGCACCACTCGGCCGCGGTGCAATACGGCGACAGCCTGCTGCTCAAGTTCTACCGGCGGCTGGGCGAAGGCCTCGATCCGGAGCTGGAGATCTGCGGGGCCCTCACCGAGCGCGCTCCGGAGGCGCCGGTGCCGCCGCTCTGGGGCGCCTTGGAATTGCGGCCGCGCCGGGGCGAGCCGATCACGCTCGCCACCCTGCACGGATATCTCCCCAATCAAGGGACCGCTTGGCACTTCTTCCGCGAGGAGCTGCGCCGCTACTTCGACCGCACCCTCGCCGCCAGCCCCGGGCTCAAGGCGCCGCCGCGGCCGCCCGGGTCGATGCTGGATCTGGCGCGGATGGAAGCGCCGCCCGCCGCGCGGGAGATGCTGGGCAGCTCGCTGGCCGCGGCGCGGCTCCTCGGCCGGCGCGCGGCCGAGCTGCACCGTGCGCTCATCTCCACCGACGCCGCCTTCGCCCCCGAGCCCTACACCTCACACGACCAGCGCTCCGTCTACCAGACCAAGCGCAACCTGACCGGCAAGGTGCTGCGCCAGCTCAAGAGCGCGCGGCTCGAGGGCCGCCCCGGCGAGCTGGCCCAGCAGCTGCTCGCGCGGGAGAAGGAGCTGTACGCGCGCTTCGAGCCCCTGCTCCACGCGCGGCTGACGGCGCAGCGCGGGCGCATCCACGGCGAGTTCCACCTCGCCAACGTCCTCTGGACCGGCAAGGACTTTTCCGTGGTGGACTTCGGGCAGAACCCCGACAAGCCGCTGCCCGAGCGCCGCCGCAAGCGGTCCGCGCTGCGCGACGTGGCCGCCATGCTGCGCTCGTTCGACCTCGCGGCCACCCTCGCCCTGCGCGATCCCGCCACTGTCCGCGAGAGCGAGCGCGGCGCCGCGGAGCCTTGGTTCAAGCTGTGGGCCACCTGGGCGCCGGCGGCTTTTCTCTCCGCCTGGCTGGAGGGCTCGCAAGGGTCGCCCTTCCTGCCGGCGGACCGCAAGGAGCTGGAGCTGCTCCTCGACACGCAGCTGCTCGAGAAGGCGCTGGACGAGCTGGGGCAGGAGCTGGGCCGCAGGGAGGACTTCGCGCTGGCGGCGCTGCGCGCCCTGCTGGAGATGCTCGCCTAGCTCAGCGCTTGCGGAGGAAGGCCGCCACCTCCGGCAGCAGCTTCTCGCGCAGCGCCACGTCCATCCGCAGCCGCTCCAGGGTCTGCGCGACGGCCTGGCGCGCCGGCAGCAGATCCGGCGAGGCGAGGAACTTCTCGACGGCGGCGAGGTGGGCACGCTCGGGCAGGCTGCCCAGCGCCTCGACCAGGCGGCGCAGGATCATCGGCGAGTCGCCCTTCTTGCGGACTTCGGCCCAGCGCGTCTGGATGAGCTTCCACGCCAGCTCGCGGGTGGCCCGGTTGGCGAGCAGCGCGCCCAGGTAGCTGGCGAAGTCCTGCATCTGCACGAACGGATCCAGGGCCAGCTCGACCGCGCGCTCGAGCAGGAGCGGGTTCTCCACCGCCGCCAGCGAATGCAGGTAGCGCCGCTTGGCGGCCGGGTCCAATTCGGTGGACGCCATGGACTGCAGCGTCTCGAAGCGCTTCTCGTCCGCCGTCCGCGCGGCGACAGAGACCACGATGTCGAGCAGGTTCGGGTCCACCGGTCGGTTCGCCAGCAAGCGGTCGAAGCGCAGGAGCGCCGCCGCGATGGTCTCGGGATCCCGCGCCACCAGCGCCAGGGCCCGCTGGACCGCGGCTCTGCGCAGGCGGCGCTCGTCGTTCTCGCCGTCGCGGACTTCCCAGTCGAGATCGGCGCCGGCGCCGGCGAACTGCGCGCGCACCCAACCTTGAAACGCGGGCCGGTCCTGCTCGGCGACGGCGCGGTGCTCGAGGTAGCCGAGGCGCCCGACCACCTCGTCGAGGACCACGTGATCTTCCTCGGCGTGCAGCCCGGCGAGCAGGTGGAGAAAGCCGTCGATCGCCGTCGCGCCCGACCGCACCAGCGCCCACTGATCGGAGACCAGCGCCATGCGCTCCTCGGGAGCGAGCCGCGGCAGGGCGGAGATCAGGCGCCGCAAGAGCTCCGGCTCGTACGCCGTGCGGTAGAACCCGCGGGCTCCCACGTTGCCCAGGAGCCAGTCGAACTTGTCGGCGGGCTCGACGATCTCCTCCTGCTTCGACAAGAGCACGCGCTGCTCGCGGCCGCCGACGCGCAGCACCACCGGCAGGAGCCACTGGGTCGCCTCGGGCGCCGCGCCCGGATCGGAGAAGAAGCGCTTCTGCGAGAGCTTGATCTTTCCCTGCTGCTCGCCGACGGTCAGGAGCGGATAGCCGGTCTGGCGGATCCAGCCGTTGGCCAGCTCGAGGATGGGCTGGCCCGAGGCCTCGGCGAGGGCGCCCCACAGGTCGTCGGCGGTGGCGTTCTTCTCCCGGTGCTTCTTCATGTAGAGGCGGATACCGTCGCGGAACTTCTCCTCGCCGAGGTAGCCCTCGATCATGCGCAGGATCGCGCCGCCCTTCTCGTAGGTGATGGCGTCGAACGACTCGCCGGCCTCCTCGGCGTTCTTGATCTCGGCGCGGATGGGATGCGACGACTTCATTGCGTCGAGGTGCAGCGCCGCGCCCTTGCCGACTTCAAAGTCCATCCAGACGCGCCACTTGGGGCGCCACTGATCGACGATCTTGTAGGCCATCCAGGTGGCGAAGGCCTCGTTGAGCCAGAGGTCGTCCCACCAGACCATGGTGACGAGGTTGCCGAACCACTGGTGCGAGAGCTCGTGGGTGATCACCTCGGCCACGCGCTTCTGGATGTTGAGCGGCGCCGTCTTCGGGTCGAGGAGCAGCGCCACCTCGCGGTAGGTGATGCAGCCCGCGTTCTCCATGGCGCCGGCCTCGAAGTCGGGGACGCCGACCTGATCGACCTTGCCGTAGGCGTAGGGCTGGCCGAAGTAGTCCTCGAGGAGCGGCAGCGTGGCGCAGGCCACCTCCTGGCCAAAGGCGGTGAGCGCCAGCTTTTGCGGCACCGCCCAGGTCTGGATGTCGTAGCCGCGCACTTTTTCCGGCGGGCAGCCTTTGAGCTCGCCGACGCAGAGCGCGATGAGGTAGCTCGACAAAGGCGGCGTCTCGGCGAACTGCACGGTGCGTCCGCCGTCGGGCTCCTTCTGATCCTTGGTGGGCTTGCCGTTGCTCAGCGCCACCGCGCCTTCGGGAAGGCCGACCAGCTGCAAGGACCAGCGCGCCTTGAAGGCGGGCTCGTCGAAGCAGGGGAAGACGCGCCGCGCGTCGGCGGCCTCGAACTGGGTGACGGCGAGCGGCCCGGCGCGGTAGAGGCCGCGCAGGCCGGGGCTGAACTTGCCGGTCCAGGCGACGTCGAGGACGTGGGTGCCTTTGGGCAGCTCTTCGGCGAACTGCAGCGTCACCGTCTCGCTGGCGGCGTCGCTGGTCACCGTGGCCCGCAGCGACGGCCGCGCCCGCACGCGCGTCAGCGACAGGTCCACCGCATGCAAGAAGATCTCGCGGCGCGGCTTCTCGAGGGTGACCTCCAGCTCCATGCGCCCTTCGAAGGTTCCGGCTTTCAGATCCGGCGCCAGGTGCGCGCTGTAGCGGGCGGGCGTGACGTCGAGCGGAAGGCGGAAGTTTTTCCCGAGGGCCATGAGGAGCCCACTATCGCATCTTGCCTCTCGGGGGTGCAGAATTGGCCGGTGCGTCGTCCAGTGGTCATCCAGCATGAGCCGGGCGAGGGGCCGGGCACGCTCGCTCCACTGCTGGGCGAGGCGCGGCTCGTCCGGACCTTTGCGGGCGAGGCCGTGCCCGAGGAGGCCGAGGCGCTGGTGGTGCTGGGCGGCGGCATGGGCGTCGCCGATCAGGAGCGCCTGCTGCACCTGCGCGACGAGCTCCGGCTGCTGCGGCGCTGCATCGAGAGCGGCGCGCCGGTGCTGG
>JANXXR010000689.1 GCA_025350525.1 Deltaproteobacteria bacterium | reverse complement strand
CCAGAGCCTGGCGGCCTTCGAGAAGGCGCTCGACGCCGACTCGCCCAACCTGTTCCCCTCGCAGCTGTATGCCTATGCCGCGATCACTTGCGGTATCCCGTATCTCAACGGCGCGCCGAACTTGAGCGCCGACTTCCCGGCGATGATGGAGTACGCCGAGAAGAAGGGCGTGGCCATCGGCGGCAAGGACTTCAAGACCGGCCAGACGCTGATGAAGACCATCATCGCCCCCGGACTCAAGGCGCGCATGCTCGGGATGGAGGGCTGGTTCTCCACCAACATCCTCGGCAACCGCGACGGAGAAGTGCTCGACGACCCGGCCAACTTCAAGACCAAGGAAGTGTCGAAGTTGAGCGTCCTCGAGCAGATCCTCGAGCCTTCGAGGTATCCCGACCTCTACAAGGACCTGCAGCACAAGGTGTCGATCCACTATTACAAGCCCCGCGGCGACAACAAGGAGGGCTGGGACAACATCGACATCGTCGGATGGATGGGCTACCCGATGCAGATCAAGGTCAACTTCCTCTGCCGCGACAGCATCCTCGCCGCGCCCATCGTGCTCGACCTGGCGCTCTTCGGCGATCTGGCGGCGCGGGCCGGCATGAAGGGCATCCAGGAGTGGCTCAGCTTCTACTTCAAGAGCCCGCAGCACGCGGCCAGCGTTTATCCCGAGCATGACCTGTTCGTGCAGAAGGTCCGCCTCGAGAACAACCTGCGCTACCTGATGGGTGAAGAGCTGATCAACTACCTCGGCTCCGATTACACCAACGAGTGATCGCCCTCGCGCTGCTGCTCTCGAGCGGTCTTCTGCTCCGCGACGTGCAGGAGCGGGCGCGTACGACCGATCCCCGCGTGCAGCAGGCCGCCGCGCAGTTGCAGAACGCGCAGGCCAGGCGCGAGGAAGTGCTGGTCTCGTGGTTTCCCTCCATCGAGGCCACCGGCTATGTCGCGGGGCCCACGCCCGAGCACTACCTGAAGGGCGGCGCCACCGACGACAACCCGTCGAACCCGGCGCACCTGCGCACGCTCGATTACTTCGGCGGACAACTGGGCGTGCAGCTGCACGCCGATCTCCAGATCGTCCTGCCCGTCTATTCGTTTGGAAAGTGGGCCGCGGGCAAGGGCGCCACGCAACACCTGGTGCTGGCGCACGAGGCGCTCCTGCAGCGGGCGCGGGATCAGGCGGCCTACGATGCGGCCCGCGCCTACTGGGGCTACCAGACGGCGCGCAACGCCGGGGAGGCGGTGCAGAAGGTCCACGACCGCCTCGCGCAGGCCAAGGACACCGCCGATCAATTATTGAAGGACGGCAGCGACCAGATCACCCGCGGCGACCGGCTCAAGCTCGACTACCTCGCCGAGGAGATCGAGGCGCAGCAGGCGGCGGCGCTCAAGGGCCGCGACCTTGCCATCAGCGGCCTGCGCACGCTGCTCGCGCTCAAGCCGGAGGAGCCGCTGGAGGTTGCGCAAGAGGCGCTGCCCGATCCGCCGGCGCAGCCCGCCGCCGATGCAGCGGTGCGCCGCGCGCTGGAGAGGCGGCCGGAGCTGCGCGCCGCCGAGGAAGCGGTGCAGGCGCGGCAGGCGCTGG
This sequence comes from Deltaproteobacteria bacterium, assembly GCA_025350525.1. GTDB lineage: Bacteria > Myxococcota > Myxococcia > Myxococcales > 40CM-4-68-19 > 40CM-4-68-19. The sequence goes on along the minus strand of JANXXR010000689.1, from coordinate 2,682 downwards.
TCGATCTGGAGTCGGCGCGGCTCTGGCCCGACATCGGCCTGGTGGCAGGGGCGCGGCTCACCGAGACCACCAACGCCTCCAACCCGCAGTCGCCCTTCGTGAGCAATCCGTACCACGAGGCCTCGGGCTACGCGGCGCTGGCCATCCACGGGACTTTCGAGATCCCGCAGAAGCTGGCGCGGCGGCGGCAGGCCGAGGCCGATCTGCTGGAGGCACTGGCCACCCGGCGCGGCGCCGAGCAGCTGGTGCGGCTGGAAGTGCAGCAGGCGCTGGGCGATCTCGCCGAGGCGCGCACCAAGGTGGACCGCTACACGCGGGAGACCGCCATCGGGAAGCAGCTCGCCACCCAGGCCGGCGTCGCCTTCGACTCCGGATTGGGCGATGCGCGCGAGCTGCTCGAGGACACGCTGCTCTACGCCCGCGCCGACGGGGCGCGCCTGGAGGCCCTCTACAACGCGCAGCTCGCCTGGGCGGCGCTGGAAAAGGCGGCAGGCGGCCCGCTGCAGTAGTTGCCCGGCCTTGAAGCTTGTGCAAGCCCGCTGCGTCGAACCGCTGTCAGGAGGTCCACCGTGATCGTCGCCATTCTTCTCGCCGCGCTGCAGGCCGGCTCCGCCAGCGCCGCCGTCCAGACGGCGCAGGACCGCGTGCGCAAGGACCTGAACGCGTGGTTCAAGTCGCAGGGCCCGGCCCGCGCCAAGGCCAGGGAGAAGGCGCGCGCGGCGGTGGGCGAGCTCATCGACTTCGACGCGCTGGCGAAGAGCACGCTGGGCAGCAAGTGGGATGGTTTGAGCACAAAGGATCGCGCCCGCTACACCGCGGCCCTGCGCGGCGCCATGGAGGCGAACTACCTCGCCAAGATGCGGCAGGGCAAGACCTCCGACGTGGACCAGGTGAAGAGCGAGGTGCTCTCCGAGGAGTCCAAGGGCGGGCAGACGCTGGTGAAGACGCGGGTGACCTCGGGCGCCGACACCGCCGCCATCGACTACCAGATGGAGCGCGGCAAGAAGGGCTGGCGCGCGGTGGACGTGGTCACCGAGGGCGTCTCGCTGGCGGAAACGTACCGCGACCAGGTCTCGCGGCTGGTCGCGAAGAAGAACTTCGACGCGGTGGTGAGCGCGCTGGAAAAGAAGCGCAAGGCGCTCGAGGCCGGCGAGGACAAGCCGGCCGCTTCGGGAGCGCCCGCCGCCGCTCCGCGCTAGACTGGCTGCGGAGGTCCACATGTTCCGCTACTTCGCTTACGGCTCTGCGCTCTCACGGCGACACATCGGCGAGTGGGCTGCCGAGCATGGGGTCGATGCGCGCCTCTTCGCCCGCGGCCTTCCCGCCGTGCTGCGCGGCTATCAATTGGTCTTCGACGTGGAGAGCCGCTTCTGGGCCGGCCGCGTCGCCAACCTCGCCGAGAGCAAGGACGGCGAAGTGCACGGCGTGATCTTCGAGATCCCGCCGCCCGCCAAGGACGCGGTGCTGCGCAAGGAGGGCGTCGCCACCGGGCTCTCGCAGGAGCTGGACGTCATGGTGGAGACGGCGGAGGGCAAGGTCGCCGCCAAGGCGTACGTCGCGCGCCCCGAGAAGAAGGGCGAGGCCGGCGCCGCCAGCGGGCGGCTGCTCGCGTACCTGATCGAAGGGGCGCAGGAGCGCGGGCTGCCCGAGAGCTGGGTGGCGACGCTGAAGAAGCACGCCGAGTCGGCGACGCCGGTGCAGCCGAAGCCCGGCCCGGTGAGCCTCAAGATTCAAAGATAAGGGGACACCATACGCAACCCGTGCCAACGCCGAGTTTGGCATGGCGAGTTGCGTATCGTGTCCCCGGATCTATGGCACCGGATCTATTGCAGGGAGCACTGGTTGGCGAGCTGGGCCGGCGTCGCGCCTGCCGGCCGCGCGATGGTGTGGCTGGCCGGGGGCACGGTGCCCTGCTCCACCCAGGACGCCAGCGCATCGATGGCGGCGCGGGCGCAGGGCAGCATGGGCCGCAGCACCGTGTCGCCATAGGCATCGACGCCGGCGTGATCGTCGTAGAGCGGGTCGACGTGGTTGCCGCCCGCCACCCGGTAATACCGGTAGCGCTCGGACTTGTGCGCCCGCGCCACCAACTGCGCGTAGAGATCCGAGTCGGCGGCGATGGGCAAGAGCGAGTCCTGATCGCCGTGCACCGTGATCATGGGCCGCTGGAGGTTGCCGGTGTTGGCCACCTCCTGCATGCGGGCGAGGATGGCCAGGTTCTGCACGATGCGGGTGGCGTAGTCGTAGAGCGCGTCGGGGTCGGTGGGCGGCACCGCCTCCGCCGCGGGCGAGACGCACGAGGGACCGGCGCCGAGCGGATCCGAACAAGTATAGTTGGTATACTCCGGGTCGAACTCGAGCCGGTACACCTTCTGCGTCAGCCCCCAGTAGATGCCCCAGTGGTAGGTCCAGAGCGGCTGCGACTGCGGGTTGAACCCCGCCGCCTGCAGCGCCGCCACCGACGCGGGCAGGCCCGCCGTGTCGCCCGGATAGTTGAGCAGCGCCGTCGGCAGCGTGGTGAAGAGGTTGTAGCCGGTGCCCTGCGCCTGGATGCCGGCCGGCAGCGTGGGCAGAAAGAGCGTGCCCTCCCAGTCCATGCCGCCGTCGTAGAGGCGCTGGTGCTTGAAGTCGGTCTCGATGGCCCGCCGCGTCTGGTAGCCACCGTTGGAGATGCCCGCGGCG
>JANXXR010000678.1 GCA_025350525.1 Deltaproteobacteria bacterium | reverse complement strand
GGCCGCGGGCGACTCCTTGTTCGTCGCCGACGGCGGCAACTGGGTGGCCATCGCCGCCAAGGTGATCGGGCTGCGCAAGCCGGGGCGCTGGCTCGACCCGGGTCCGCTCGGCTGCCTGGGCGTGGGGGCGCCGTTTGCCATCGCGGCCAAGCTGCTGCATCCGGACCGGCCGGTCTTCGTCATCCAGGGCGACGGCTCGTTCGGGTTCAACGGCATGGAGTTCGAGACCGCGCTGCGCTTCAAGCTGCCGATGGTGGTGGTGGTCGGCAACGACGCCGCCTGGGGACAGATCCGGCTGCCGCAAGTGCAGCTCTACGGTCCGGAGAAGAGCCCGGCGACGCTGCTCGCGCCCACCCGCTACGACCGCATCGTCGAGGCGATGGGCGGCTACGGCGAGCACGTCACCGAGCCCGCGCAGATCCGCCCGGCGCTCGAGCGCGCGGTGGCCTCGGGCACCGTCGCCTGCGTCAACGTCGTGCTGGATCCGGAAGCGCCGGCGTCCAGCGGAGCTCAAGGCTATGCGATCTGATCCGCTGCACGGAGGGCACGGCCCCGACCCGCGCTCCTTGACGCTCGACCGCGGCGACGCGCTGCTCCTGGTGGTGGACGTCCAGGAGCGGTTGGCTTCGGCGATGAACCCGGCCGCGCTGGCCGCCGTGGAGAAAAACGCGGGCGTGCTCATCCGCGTGGCCCGGCGGCTGGGCCTGCCGGTGGTGGCCACCGAGCAATATCCCAGGGGGCTGGGTCATACGGTGCCGTCGCTGCGCGCGCTGCTCGAGGAGGCGCCGATGGAGAAGCTGGAGTTCTCCTGCGGCGCCTCGCAGGAGATTGCGCGGCGCATCGTCAGCACCGGGCGGCGGCAGGTGATCGTGGTCGGGATGGAGACGCACGTCTGCGTCTTCCAGACGGTGCGCGACCTGGCGCGGGGCGAGTTCTCGGTCTTCCTCGCGCAGGACGCGGTGCTCTCGCGCACCGAGGAGAACCGCCGCGTCGGGCTGCACCTCTGCGAGAAGAGCGGGGCCACCCTGACCAGCACCGAGGCGGTCGTCTTCGACCTGTTGGGGGTGGCCGGGACGCCCGAGTTCAAGGAGCTGTCGCCGCTCATCAAGTGAGCCCCGGGCGGAGGTTGCGCCCCGCCGCGCTCCATGCGAATCGTTTGGACCCAAACCATGGCGACCGACCCTCTCGAAGAGCAGGAAGACGGCAAAGGACCGCCGCTCGGCGCGGTGCTCGATTTCATGCGACTGCTCTGGTCGGTGGACCACGCGCTGCAGTCGTCCTCCAAGCGGATGGAGGCCACCTACGGCGTCACCGGGCCGCAGCGGCTGGTGGTGCGCATCGTCGGGCGCTTTCCGGGCATCGCGGCCGGGCGGGTGGCCGAGATCCTCCGCGTCCATCCTTCGACCCTGACCGGCATCCTCAAGCGGCTCGAGTCGCGGGGAATGCTGCAGCGCAAGAGCGACCCGCGCGACGCCCGCCGCGCCCTCTTCGGGCTGACCACCAAGGGGCGCAAGCTCGATACGCTGCGGACCGGCACGGTGGAGCAGGCCGTGCGGCGGGTTCTGGCCAAGGATCCGGAGAAGGTCGCCGCCGCTCAGGAAGTCCTCGCCGGGCTGACCGAAGAGCTCGACCTGGCCCTCCGGTAGGGACCGATCGCGACCCCCCCCAAAAAAATTATTTTTTTTCGTGGGGAGCAGGGCGGGTCAGCCGCGCTGGCCGAAGCCGAGCAGGTCTTTGCGGGCGTCGCTGGGGCGCGCGATGCGGATGTCGAGGGGCCCGGGCGCGCGGCCGATGCAGCCGCGGCTGAAGCGGCGGACCACGCGGTCGGCGGCGACGATTGCGATGAGGAAAGGCGCAATCGCGCAGAAGACCGCGGCGGCCAGCACCGCGGCCTTGTGGGCGCCCGGCTGGAGCAACGCCTTGCGCCAGAGAAAGAGCGCGAGGATGAGGCCGAGCAGGATGCCCCAGAAGGCGATGAGCATCCCGGTGCGCGCGCCGTAGTAGCCGCGGATGGCCGAGGCCAGCTCCTTGTCGCGCAGGAAGGTCCGCCGTCCCTGCGCGGAGGCGACGTCGATGAGCGCGTTGCCCGCGCCGCAGTGGGGGCAGTCTCGCCCGCCCGACCAGGTGCGGCGGCAGATGGGGCAGATCTTCAACACGGCGCTGTGTATAACCCGCCGCCGCAGCCCTTTGCGGAGCCAACATGAACTTCGACTTCTTCTACGATCTGGGCAGCCCCTACAGCTACCTGGCCTCGACGCAGCTGGAAGGCATCGAGGCCCGCACCGGGGTCGCCGCGCGGCTGTTTCCCATCACGCTCGGCGGCCTGCGCAAGACCACCGGCCACCAGCTGCCGCCGGCCGCGCAGCTCAAGTACATGGCGGAGGACACCGCGCGCTGGGCAAAGCAGTACGGCGTGCCGATGCAGATGCCTAAGGCCTTTCCCGCCAGCACCATCAAGGCGCTGCGGACGCTGCTGGCCGCCGACCGGCTGGGCAAGCAGCGCGAGGCCATGCGCGCGCTCTTCCACACCTACTGGGGCGAGGGAAACGACCTCTCCGACCCGGCGGTCCTGACGCGGGTGCTCGGCGCCGCCGGGCTCGACGGCGCGGTGCTGGTCAAGGCCACCGACGAGGAGGAGATCAAGGATCAGCTCCGCCGCAACACCAGCCTCGCCCTCGACCGCGGCGTTTTCGGCGTGCCGACCTTCTTCGTCGGCGAGCGCAGCTTCTGGGGCAACGACCGCATGCAGTTCGTCGAGGCCGAGCTGCGCAAGCGCTGAGGCAGAGGGAGGTGCTAGGGTCCCGCGGCGGGAGGGGAACCCATGAGCTCGCTGCGGCCGGACCCGAACATCCTCAAGAAGCACCCCAACGCCATCACCCAGACGCAGATCGACGAGAAGGGCCGCTTCCTCGGCACCCTGCTCGCGGCGGCGGCGGGCGAGGCGCTGGGCGCGCCGCACGAGAACAAGAAGGCCGCCGAGATGGGCTCGCCCCGCGAGATCACCGCTGGCGGGATGTGGGCCGCGGGAGAGGCCACCGACGACATCGACCTCACGCTCATCCTGCTGCGGTCCATCGTGGCGCGGCGCAAGCTCGATCCCGACGACGTCGCGCGCGGGCTCCTCAAGTGGTTCGCCGGCAAGCCGAAGGACATCGGCAACCTCACCCGCGCCGCGCTGGAGAACCTGCGCGCCGGGGAGCCGCCGGCGCAGTCGGGCGCCATCGCCTGGGAGGACAGCGGGCGCAAGTCGGCGGGCAACGGCAGCCTGATGTGCTGCGCGCCGGTCGGGCTGCTCCACGTCAAGAACCTCGACGGCCTTGCCGACGACGCGGTGACGGCCTCGCGGATCACCCACTACGATCCTCGCTGCGTCGGCGCCTGCGTCGGAGTGACCACGGCCATCGCGCTCCTGGTGCGGGGCGGGGCGGACGCGGAGGAGGCCATCTCCCGCGCGGCGACGGCGGCGGGCGCCCACTCGGACGAGGCGCTGCAGGCCATCGAGCGCGGCGCCTCGCGCAAGCCGGCCGACCTGCACGTCGACGGAGGCGACCGGGGCTTCGTGCTGCACACGCTCGTCGCCATGGGCGAGGCCTCGCTGGTCACCGACAAGCAGATCGAGCCGCTGGTCCCGGCGCTGCAGAGCTACTGGATCCTCATCCACGTCGGCATGCTCTTCGTCAGCTACTCGCTCTTCACGCTGGGCGCGGTCT
>JANXXR010000620.1 GCA_025350525.1 Deltaproteobacteria bacterium | reverse complement strand
TGATCGGCTACACCGACCTGCTGCTGGCCGAGAAGATGGGCGCCATCACCGACCGCCAGCGCCAATGCCTGCAAGTCTCGCGCAGCTCCGGCAAGCGGCTGCGCGCCTTCATCGAGGAGCTGCTCGACTTCTCCCGCTTCGAGCTGACCCGCGAGTCGATGACCTTCCAGCCGTTCGACCTGGGCGACGCGGTGGCCCAGGCCGTCGCCGATCTCCAGCCGCGCTTCCTCGAGCGCAGGCTCAACGTGCGGCAGAAGATCGCGCGGGGCACGCCGCCGGTGCTGGGCGACCGCGATCGCATCCTCCAGGTGCTCACCAACCTCATCGCCAACGCCGAGCGCCACTGCCGCGACGGCGGCAAGATCGTCCTCTCCGCCGAGCCGCGCCCGGGCTTCGTGCTGGTCTCGGTGAGCGACAACGGCACCGGGATCCCGGCGGCGCACGTGGACAAGATCTTCGACCGGCTCTACCAGGTGGGCGACGTCAAGGACGCGCGCTCGCGCGAGCAGGGGCTGGGGCTGGGTTTGAACATCGTCAAGAGCATCGTCGAGGCGCACGGCGGCGAGGTGGCGGTGACGAGCGAGGTCGGCAAGGGGGCGACCTTCTCGTTCACGCTGCCGCTGGCGGACGTGAGGAAGGCGGAGGTGGAGGGCAGTCTCGAGAGCTGAGGCCTCCTCAGGCTTCAGGCTTCAGGCCCTTATTCAGCGCGGACGCGGGCTGCCGTCTCCTCTTTCAAGTTCACCCGCGCTACCGACTTGTGGGCAGGCCGGTTGGAGTAGACCAGCGTGGTCTCGACTTCGGCGTCGCCCACCGGGGCATGGACGAACATCTCTACCGTCGCGGGCGCGCCCGGCTTTCCGTACTGCACGTCGTGCCGCGCGATGGTGTGGCCGTCGCGGCGGACGATGACGTCCACCTCGACCACGTCGCCCGGCAGCGCCGCGGTCAGGTCGATGGACAGGCCCAGATCGCGCGGCTGCTTCCCGCGCGTCCAGAGGAGCAGCCCGCCTCCCAGGAGCGCGACGAAGATCACCCGCAGCAGGATCTGCCTACGCATCCTCGTCTTCGGGTTGAGTCTCTCCGGTGGCGGGCGCTCCGGTGCCGGGCTCTCCGCTGGCGGGCTCCTTCTTCCTGGTGCGCACCTTGGCGCGGATCCCCGGCTCGCCCGACGGCTTGAGCTGGATGCTGGCGTTCACCTCCAGCGTCACGCTGGTGAGCAGCTTCCACATCTCCCGCCGCAGCGTGTCGCTCTCGAGGAAGCGGCGCACCTCCTGCGTCACCACGCGGGCCACCTCGGCGCGCGACTTGTCCGCCTGCGAGAGCAGGAAGGCGAGCGCGTCCTTGGGCAGCTTCATCTCGGTGACCGCGTTTCGGATGCCCTCCTCGGTCATGAAGAGCGCGCCCACGCCGGTGAGCACCGCCCGCCGCACGATGTCCGGCACCAGCCCCGAGAGCTTGCGGGCCTCGTCGGGCGGCAGGTCGTCGGGGAACTCGGGCTTGTCCGCCATCAGCGCGCTCCCAGGTGCAAGGTAAAGGTGAGGCTCGGCTCGTTGGAGCCGTGCCCGGCTCCGTTCACGGCGATGAGGCTGACCGCCACTCTTTGTCCCTGCGACATGCGGTCGAGCGTGAAGTCGTCGTCGATCCGGAGCGTGCCCTTCTTCGCTCCCTTGGCGATGCCCTGCGCGGTGAAGATGTCCGAAAGCGACACCGTCTGCTGCGTGCTGCCGCCCACCCGCAAGTTGAGGACGCCCTGGTCCAGCGTCCCCGTGTCGTCGGCGAAGTCCACCGCCAGGAGCACTTTCAGCGGATCTTCCACGTCCTGGCAATGCGCGGTGTCCCGGCAGCGCAGGTTGGTGAGCTGCGGGCCGCCGCCGCAGCCGAGGAGGAGCAGGAGCGGCAACAGCTTCACTCCTCGCCCTCGTAATAGTCCACGGCCCCGTCCTGCTTGTGGACGCTGGCCAGTCCGTGCGCGCGGGCGAGGACGCCGATCTTCTTCGAGTCGGGGTATACGGCCACCTCGGGTTCGATCATGGTCGAGAGCGCGAGGAAGCGCAAAGGCGCGGCGGAGCGGTTGATCACTTGATGCCCCGGCGGCCCGGGCGGCATGGCCAGGTAGTCGCCGGTGCGGACGTTGATCTCCTCGTCGCCGAGGCGCACCACGCCCTCGCCCTCGAGCACGAAGAGCGCCTCTTCATTGGTCAGGTGATAGTGGAACGGGAAGGCCTTCTTCCCCGGCTGCAGCTCGAACCAGCTGGCGCCGAGCTTCTCTCCGCCCGCCGCCGCGCCCAGCCGCTTGCGGGTGAAGGCGAAGCAACCATGATCGAGCTTCTGCTCCTCGCACGCCCACACCGAGGTCTTCTTCGCGGTCATGTCAGGCCTTCTTCCCCAGCTGCACCAGCGGCTTTCCTCCGCCCCGCGGCAGCGCCGTGAGATTGGCCAGCGCCACCCGGTCGGCGATGTTCTGCGCGATGCGGATGAGCGCCTGCGCCTCGGGCAGCCCCGGATCGGCGGCCACGATGGGACGCCCGTCGTCGCTGCCGGTGCGGATGGCGAGGTTGATGGGCACCCGCCCGAGGAAGGGCACGTTGAGCTTCGCCGCCGCCTGCTCGGCGCCGCCCTTGGAGAAGATCTCCGTCTCGTGCTGGCAGTTGGGGCAGACGAAGCCGCTCATGTTCTCGACGAAGCCCAGCACCGGGATGTTGACCTTGTCGAACATGACCTTCGCCTTGATGGCGTCGGAGAGGGCCACGTCCTGCGGCGTCGTCACCACCACCGCGCCGCTCACCGACACCTGCTGGGCGATGGTGAGCTGGATGTCGCCTGTGCCGGGCGGCAGGTCGAGGATGAGGTAGTCGAGCTCGCCCCACTTCACGTCGCGCAGGAGCTGGATCAGCGCGCCGTGGAGCATCGGGCCGCGCCAGATCATCGCCTGATCGGGATCGACGAAAAATCCGATGGAGATGACCTTGACTCCGAAGGCGAGCAGCGGGCTGACGGCCTTGCCGTCCTCGCTGGTGGGCCGCGCGCCGTAGAGGCCCATCATCAGAGGCATGCTCGGGCCGTAGATGTCGGCGTCGAGCAGGCCGACCTTGGCGCCCGACTGCGCCAGCGCCACCGCGACGTTGGCGGAGACGGTGCTCTTGCCCACGCCGCCCTTGCCGCTGCCGATGAGGATCACGTTCTTGACCCACGGCACCAGGTCGGTCTGGTTCTGCCCCTTGGCGGGCGAGGTCCGCACCGACCAGCTGAAGGCGACCTCCACCCGCGCAAGGCGCAGCGGCGCGAGCGTGGCGCGCAGGCCCTCCTCGATGCGGGCCTTGTGCGGCGAGGCGGGAGTGGGCAGCTCGACCTGGACGCGGACGCCGCTGCCTTCGAGGATCTCGACGCCTTTGAGCATGCCCAGCTCGGACATGGCGCGGGCCGAGGCCGGATCCTTGAAATCCTTGAGGACGGAGAGAACCTGCTCTGAGGTGACTGCCATAGGGCGCGGGAAGATGCGTGGCGCGCCCCTTCAAGTCAAGGAGAGTGCAGGAGCGCGCGGCCGGGGCGCTCGCGGGTGCGCTTTCCGTTCTCCAGCACCAGCTTGCCGTTGACCAGCACGGTGGGAATGCCCTCGGGATACTGCAGCGGCTTGTCGAAGGTCGGCGTGTCGCGGACGGCGGCCGGATCGAAGACCACCAGGTCCGCCTTCATGCCGGCGCGGATCAGGCCGCGATCGGCGAGGCCCAGACGGCGGGCGGGCAGCGAGGTCATCTTGCGCACCGCCTCCTCGACGGAGAAGAGGTGCTGGTCGCGCGCGTAGTGGCCGAGCATCCGCGCGGCGCTGCCGAAGGCCCGCGGGTGCGCGCTGCCCTCGGCGGCGAAGGGCCCGTCCACCGCCATCCCGCCGTAGTCGGTGTCCATCGAGACCCAGGGCTGCGAGAGGCCCAGCTTGACGTCGTCCTCGTTCATGCCGAAGCGGGCGACGCCGACGTTGCCGCGGTCGAGCGCCACCAGGTCGATGAGCGCGTCGGCGGCCGGCTCGTCCATCAGCCGCGCGACCTCGTCGAGCCGCTTGCCCACGTACTTCTCGCGGATGCCGGGATCGACCGCGGTGAGCAGGAGGATATCCTCGGGATGGAAGTCTTGGCCGATCTCGGTGAGCATGCGCTCTCGCTGCACCTTGTCGTGGATGCGCGCCACCATGGCGTCGACGCCCCCGTCGTGCGCCCAATCGGGGATGGTGGCGTCGAGCCCGTTGGCGCTGGCGATATACGGATACATGTTGGCGCTGACGTCGAGTCCGGCGGCGCGGGCCGCTTCGATGCGCCCGATCACTTCCTTCATGCGCCCCCAGTTGGCGCGGCCGGAGACTTTCAGGTGCCAGATCTCGACGGGGATCTTCGCCTCGCGCCCGATGGTGAAGGCCTCGTCGAGCGCTTCGCCGATCTTCTTCGCCTCGCTGCGGATGTGGCTCGCGTAGAAGCCGTGGTGCTTCGCCGCCGCCTTGGCGAGCGCGACCAGCTCCGGCGTTTTGGCGAAGCTGCCCGGCTGGTAGATGAGCCCGCTGGAGAGGCCGAAAGCGCCCTGCTTCATCGCCAGCTCCACCAGCGCCTGCATCTGTTTCAGCTGCTTCTCGTCGGGCTGGACGTCCTTCATTCCCAGCACCACGCCGCGCACCTGCGCCGCGCCGACCAGCACCGCCTCGTTGATGCTGGGGCGCGCCTTGCGCAGCCGGCGGAAGTAGCCCGACAGGTCGGTCCAGTCGATGGTCAAGTGGTACTTCTTGAGCCAGTCGGCGCCCTCGTGGATCCAGGCGGCGTTCATCGGCGCGGGAGAGATGCCTTCGCCGGTCAGCTCGGTGGTGATGCCCTGGCGGATCTTGCTCTCCTCGCGCGGATCAACCAGCGCGTTGAGCTCGGTCTGGCCGAGGAGGTCGATGAAGCCCGGCGCCACGGCGAGGTCGTGCAGCTCGATGCGCCGCTTCGCTTTTGCCCGCGAGAGATCGCCCACGGCGGCGATGCTGTCGCCGCGGATGCCGACGTCGGCGCGGAACCAGGGCGCGCCGGTGCCGTCGATGACGCGGCCGCCGGAGAGGATCAGATCGAAGACGGCGCAGAGGAGGAGAATCATGTGGGGGCCACGACGATCATGCCTTCTTCTCCTTCGGCGCCGTCCACCACCGCGCGGACCGGCAGCGCCTGGCGAGCGATGGTGGCCAGCTCCAGCAGGGCGGAGGTGACGGCGCTGGTGGTGTAGTGGCAGCTGGGCGGCGTGCCCGCGCGCGCGCCCAGTCCCGCGGCGCAGAGGAACGACGGCAAAAGCAGCCGCTCGGCGGTGGCCGCGTCCACGGCGCCGCGACGCTGCAAAAACTTCGCGAGGCGCTGCGCCAGCCGATCGCCGATGGCCGCCGCGTCCCCGCCGCCCGGCGCCGGCGTGGCCGGGCCCAGCTCGGAGACCGAGACCACCGAGTGCTCGAACTCCGCCCGCGCCGTCAGCGCCCAGCGGCTGCGGCCCTGCGTGACCGGCAGCGGCACCCGCTCCGCCTCCGCGATGACGCCCTGCCGCCGGAGCGCGCGGACCGCCTGCTCGGCGGCCTCGAGCGCGGCTTCGTGCCGTCCGCCCGCCACCGCGGCGATGATGGAGACCTGCCGCAGGATCCCGCGATGGACCAGGTGCAGCGGCGTCAGCGCCGGCGCCGGATCGAGCGTGGCCACCAGCTCGCCGTCGTCGGCGCCGAAGGCCGTCTGGGTGAGATCGACCGAGAGCTTGAGGCCGAACTGCGCGGCGAGCGGCACCCAGCCGAGGCGGAGATCGTGGAAGGTGGGCGCGCCGTCGCAGTGGTTCGGGCCGCGCAGCCGCAGCTCGCCGGGCTTGCCGAGGAGCGCCAGCGGCCAGGCCAGCGCGCAGAGGCCGCGCGCCACCGCGCCCGGCGCCTGCAGATCGAGCAGGTGCCGCCCGGCGCGAGGATGCGGCAGCAAGAGTTCGGCGCCGGGCTTTGCGAGCTGCTCGCGGGCGGTCTCGACTGCGGCGGCATCTCCGCCCAGCTTCACCGCGGCGAGCGCCACCAGCAGATCCGCGCCGGTGAGCGGCGACTGCAGCCGCAGCGGCACGCCGGTGGCCACCGCGAGGCCGATGGCGCCGTCGAGCACGGCTTGCGCGGGCACATCGCCGAGCTCGATGGGGGGCCGCATGGGGGGCGGAATGTACCGCGTCGGAGGGATTGGACAAGGGAGGAGGGTCGAAGTCTGTGGAGATTTGGCTTCAGGCTTCGGGTTTCGGGCCTGAAGCCTCGATTCGTCTTCCGTCGAGCAACACATTCTCGAGACCCGCGCTCACGGCGGCTGCCACGGCGGTGCGGACTTCGGAGGGGCCGGCGCCTCGGGTGATCAGCGGGAAATGCGCGGCGCGGTGGACCGGGCGGTATTGGGAGAGGACGTTGATGGTGATCTGCTTTGAGACCGCGGCGACCAGCAGCATGACTGCTTCCGGCGCGGCCACCCCGCCCGGCAGCACCAAGTGGCGGACGATGACGCCCCCGGGGCCGACTTGCCGCACCATCTCGCGCAGCGACTCGCGCAGCGCGGTGGTGTATCCCTTGCACCCCGACAGCTCCAGGGCCTTGGCGTCGTCGCCATACTTGGCGTCTGGCAGATAGATATCTACTATACCTTCGAGCAGGCGCAGCGCCGCGGCGCTCTCGTAGCCGCCGCAGTTCCACACCACCGGCAGCGCGAAGCCATGCTCGCGAGCGACGGCGAGGCCCGCGAGGAGCGCCGGCAGCACGTGCGTCGGCGTGACGAAGTTGGCGTTGCGCGCGCCCCGCCGCGACAGGTCGAGCAGCAGCGCCGCCAGCTCTTCCGGCGAGGTGCGCACCAGCCCGCGCCGCTCCAGCGAAAACTCGAACGTCTCGCAATAGACGCAGGCCAGGTTGCACCCGCCGATCAGCACCAGCCCCGACGGCACCAGTCCCGGCTCCTCGCCGAAGTGCACGCCCGCGCCCGCGAGCCAGAGCCCGTCGTCCTCGTGACAGACGCCGGCGGGGCCGCGGGTGCGATCGACGCGGCAGTCGTGCGCGCACAAGTCGCAGCGCGCGTAGTGCGTCCGCGCCTCGGCCGCCCGCTCGCGAAGCTGTGCGGCCGAGAGCTTCACGTTGGCTGCAGCTGTCCGCGCGGCACCACCAGCAGCGCGCCGCCCGAGACGCAGAGGTCCTGCCCGATCAGGTGTCCGGAGGCGGCGTCGCTCGCGAGGTAGAGGGCGGCGTTGACCACGTCGTCCACCTCGGCCACGCGCCGGTTGGGAATGGTCGCCCTCAGCGCCGGCCCGATCCGCTGCAGCGACTCCTCGGCCATCGGCGTGCGGACCCAGCCGGGCGAGACCAGGTTGACGCGCACTTTCGGCGCCAGCTCGACGGCGATCGACATCATCATCGACTGCAGCGCGCCCTTGGACGCCGCGTAGTGCGAGTGGCCCGGCTCACCCCGCTGCCCGGCGGTGCTGCCGATGAAGATGACGGTGCGCAGCCCGCGCGGCAGCAGCTCGCGGACCAGGTAAAAGGCGGAAAAGGTATTGACCCTGAACATCTCCTCCAGCGTCGCCGCGGAGATCCGGTCGATGGGCCCCGCCGTGTAGATGCCCGCCGAATGCACCAGCACCTCGACGTTGCCCAGCGCCTGGGCAGCCCCACGCGCCGCCGCCGTGCAGCCGTCCTCAGTCCCGAGTTCCGCCTGCACGCCTTTGCAGCCCTCGGGCGCCGCTTGGGTCCGGTGCTGCGCAGCCACGCGCATCCCCTGCCCAGCGAACGCCAGCGCGATGCCGCGGCCGATGCCGCTCGAGGCGCCCGTCACCAGCGCGGTGCGCCCTGTCAGATCCGGATAGGTTGGGTACATTGCCCGTTTCTGCCACACCTGCCCGAGGGACGCGAAGTGGTTCCGGCGCTGGTCATCTTTCTTGCGACGTACCTGGTGCTGATCGGCGCGAAGCTGCCGTTTCTCCGGCTCGACCGCCTCGGTGCGGCGCTGGCGGGCGCGGCAGCGATGGTGGCCTTCGGCGTTCTCACCCTGCGCAGGTCTACAGCGACGCCATCAACTGGGACACGCTGGTCCTCCTCCTCGGGATGATGGTGATCACGAGCGTGATGGCCCGCGCCGGCATCTTCCGCTGGGTGAGCTTCCTCGCGCTGCGTCGCGCCCACGGTCCCCAGGCGCTGCTGGCGGTGCTGGTGCTGGTCGTGGGAGCTCTCTCGGCGCTGCTGGTCAACGACACCGTCTGCGTGATGTGCACACCGCTCGTCGTCGCCCTCATCGAGGACGCCGCGCTGCCGGCCCTGCCCTATCTGCTCGCGATCGCCTTTGCCTCCAACGCCGGCAGCGTAGCGACGCTAACCGGCAACCCCCAGAACATGCTCGTCGGCACGCTGAGCGCGATCCCCTACGCGCAGTTCTCCAAGGCGCTGCTGCTTCCCGCGCTGCTCTCGCTCGGCTGCGTCCTCTGCATCCTCCTCGTCGCCTTCCGCCGCGAGCTGGCGACGCGCAAGGCGCAGGGGCCGCTCAGCGTCGAGCTGCCGGCGCCGCCCCTCGACCGCGGGGCGGCGTTGCTCTGCCTGTGCGGGCTCGCCTTCGTGCTGGGCGGCTTCCTCCTC
>JANXXR010000535.1 GCA_025350525.1 Deltaproteobacteria bacterium | reverse complement strand
TGGAGCATCGCCATCGAGGGCGGCGAGCGGCTGCGCGCGCGCTTTTTCGTCTGCAGCACCGGGCCCCTCAGCCAGGCGCGGCTCCCGGACCTCGCCGGCCTCGACGAGTTCAAGGGCCAGGTGCTGCACTCGGCCCGCTGGAACCCAAAGGCCAGCTTCGAAGGCCGGCGGGTGGCCGTGATCGGCACCGGCTCCTCGGCTGCGCAGCTGGTGGCGCCTATCGCCGCCCAGGCCGCCGCGCTCCACGTCTTCCAGCGCACCGCCAACTGGGTGCTGCCCCGGCTGGAGCGGCGCTACACCGCGCTCGATCGCCTGCTGGCGAAATCGCCCCTCTACGCGCGGGCCGTGCGCCGCGCCTGGTACCACGTGCTGGAGTTCTTTCGCAGCGGCTTCGAAGAGGGCACGGTGGCGAGGAAATACATGCTCGCCCTGGCCGGCTGGCACTTGCGGCACCAGGTCGCCGACAAAGCGCTGCGCGCGCGGCTGCAGCCGAACTATCCGCTGGGTTGCAAGCGGCTGCTCTACTCCAACGACTTCTACCCTGCGCTCATGCGCCCCAACGTCGAGCTCGTCACCGAGGGGATCCGCCGGATGACCGCCCACGGCATCATCACCGCCGACGGTCGCGAGCGCCCCATCGACACCTTGGTGTGCGCGACCGGCTTCGAGACCGTGAACCTGCTCTCCTCGCTCGAGATCCGGGGCCCCGGCGGCCGCACCCTGCGCGACGCCTGGAAGGACGGACCGGAGGCCTACCACGGCCTCACCGTGTCGGGCTTCCCCAACCTGTTTCTCATGCTCGGCCCCAACACCGGCACCGGCCACACTTCGACGCTGCTCTTCATCGAGCCGCAGGTCGACTATGCGATCGCCTGTCTTCTGGAATTGCGCCGCAGCGGCCGGCGCTGGCTCGACCTGCGCCCCGAGGTCCTGGCCGCGCACAACCAGGCTCTGCAGGCGAGGCTCCGGGGTTCGGTCTGGTCCCACTGCCGAAGCTGGTACCGCATGGAGAGCGGCAAGGTGGTGGCGCTGTTCCCCGGCTTCACCCGCGAGTACGTGGAGTCGATCGCGCGGCCGGACTTCGGGGATTATCGATTCGGTTGATCACCGATCCTTTTCGGTCAGCAGGCGCTATTCGGTCCAGGCCTCCAGCTTCACGTCGTCGTAATAGACGAAGCCTTGGTAATAGTTGTTGTGCGGGTCGCCGAACATGAACCAGTCGGGATATGCCGACCCCTGCGGCCAGTCGGGCCCGTCGCAGGCGGACCGGGCTTCCTCGGGCGTTTGGTTGAAATGCCAGACGCAATTCGCGGCCAGGTCGATGCTGGTGCTGTACGTGCGCACGCCGCCGTAGCGGAACCGGCCGGAGATCTCCAACGTCATCCGGCCGCCTGAGCGCTCGATGCTGGCGGTGTACCACTCGGCGGGCAGGTACGAATCCACCGCGCGGATCTGGCCCGAGGGCTGCCAGGCGCCCGCGGAATAGGAGAGGAAAGGGTTTCCATAGAGATCGCTGACCGGGGCCTTGCCGTCGAGCGCGATCATCATGATCGGGTTCTCGCCGTTGAGCCCGAACGACGAGCCGTTCCACATCTCCATCCAGGGCGGCGTGTTGTTGTCGGAATCAATGACCACTTTGCGGTGGTGGTGGATCCAGGTGTTGTTGTGCGGCCGCGGCATCGCGTCGAGGATGGTCAGCCAATAGAAGCCGTTCTGGCCAGTGGCGGCGTCGCCGGGGTGCCAGGGGCCGGCGGTCTCGGCGCCGGTGCTGTAGCCGTTGAGGCCGGCCTTCCCGTCTCCGAAATTCGCATAGCCGACGCGGAGCGAGATTCGATAACGATCCGGCAACTGCCGCGTGGGCCGCACCACCGTGGCATCGGTGTGCGCCGGCGAGGCCAGCCGCAGCACGTGGCCCGGAGCCCCGGACGGATCCGGAACCACCGAGAGCAGGTCGCTGAACCGGCGGGTGCTGTCCCTGGTATAGGACTCGGCCGTCAGCCAGCCGCCCTGGCCAAAAGGAACCGAGGTGCGCAGCGCCTTGGGCGGCACCACCCCCTGCGCCTGGAAGAAGAGCCGTTGTCGGCGAACGGGCCGTCGTCCGGCACCGGATCGGGCGACCATGCGCCTTGCGGCAAGGAGCCCGACTCGAAGTCCTCCTGGAAGGCTACCTTCCAGCCGTGCTGCGGGGGGGAGCCCTCCGTCGGCAGGTGAGCCAGCGTCGGGAGCCGAACCCGCGTCGAGAGTTGGACCGGCATCGGGAGCGTTCCCTGGCGTCAGCCGCTGCACCGTCCGGCGTGCTCTGGCCGGATCCGGCATCGGCAAGCGGCACGACCGGAGCAACCGGCGAGCCTGCAGGCTGAGGAGCAGGCGTACCTGCGCACGCAAGCACGGCGAGCAGTGGAAGGGCGAGGCGAATCGCATTGCCTGTCAACGCGCGAGGGCAGGTGCGCAATCCGCGACCGGTCCGAGAATCGCGAAGTAACGGCCGTCAGCGCGACTCCGCCTGCAGGCAGGTCGAATGGCAATAGATCACCTCGGAATGGCCTTCGAGCCCGGTCCGCGCGGCGCGCGTCGTCGACGAGCAGGAACTGATCCTGCACCTTCCAGCACGCGCTCTCCACCTGCGCGATCGCTCCTGAACGACCATTCGCGGCGCATCCTAGTGGATTGCACGGGCCGGCCAATCCACGAGCGTGTCGGCCCAGGCAATAGCCGCCTCTCGGGCTGCGGGAGTCAGCGGCTCATGGTGGATAGATTGCCACTCGCTTGGCTAGAGCGGCAGCGCAGCAACAGTGCAGCGCTCAATATGGCCGCGTAGGATGTGGTTCGTGCCAGAGACGACGACCCACGACTCGCGCGTTTGGTGGGAAGGTCGGCGTCGGCGGTACAACCTCGCCCTTGTGGCCGCCGGCATCGTGGCGTTCGTCTGCTACGCGGTCATCGTCGAGTTCGCGCCGCCTGGTTCGTTGCGCAGCGCCACGGGGGAGGGTCCGGAAATCACGCTCTTCACGATTGCCTTTCAGGGCGTCGGTTACCTGGCCGCGGTCGGCGTCGCGAACGTAGCGTACGGCCTGGGCGCGCTGTCAGAGCAGGTCTTGGTGCCGCAAGACCCAGCGGCGTTCCGAAAGCGAGTATACCGGTTCCCGATGATGCTCGATTTCCATGGGCCGGCACCATCGACTGGTACACGTACTCCTCGCTCGTGTCGATTGTCCTCGACTGGTCGAACCGGACGAGCCGAAGCCCGTCTTCTCTGGGTCGCGGGGCGGCGCCCGCCGTCAGGTAGCGGATGCCGAGGTGGCGGGCTCGCGGTGCCTATCGATCCAGATTGCCCACGGGACGAGCAGCCACAGTGACAACGTGACCAGGCTGACGGCGCGTGCGCTCGGCGGCGGCGGGCCCATGATGTTCGCGAGGTAGATGATGACCAGAAAGGCGACCAGCGCCCAGAAGGCGAGTCGACCAGTTCGGTCGCGTGGGCGCGTCTTCACGGCATAGACGAGGACGCCGATTGCGAACAGGCTTCCTTCGACGATGACGGTGGCCGTGACCGAGTTCCAGAGGCCCAGCCCCACCTTGGCAGCCCCAGGCGCCAGGGGCAGGTCGGGGCGATGGGTGACCAGGTCGAGAACCCAGTGCGAGAGCACGAGGACGCCGACCACCCACGCGCCGCGCGTTGACCCCGTTCGAGCGCGGTAGACGAGCGCGAAGCCGGCGGCCCAGACGAGCCCCATCAGGAGGCTGTGAGTCCAGGGGTAGCTGACGAAGTCGAGAGGCGTGAATGCTGTGTTGCCCGGGTCCACCCGTACACTCTCGACGCCGAGCAGGAGCAGCACCGGCCAGATGAGGTCGACCAGTTGCGCAGCCGCGAACAGGGTGCCGAGGGAGGTCCGCGGCGAGAAGGGCTTGGCGGCCAGCCCGAGTGCGAAGTGCCCGATGAACATAGCGGTGATTTAGCAGGAGAAGGCTCGCTCGACATCCCTGAGCGACGGGCGCCCGCCTGATCCGCTCGTTGCTTCCCGCCTCCACGGTCGGTAGATTCCAACAGTGCCACCGGATGTGACGCCGGACTTCGAGCTCCGCTACCGCGAGCGGGAGCGAGGCGAAATCGCACGCGGCAGCCGGCTGTTCACTGCCCTCTGCGCCGCGCTCTTCCCGGCCTTCGGGGTGCTGGACGTCATCGCGCAGCCCGCGGGAAGCCACGCGCTCCTCACCATCCGCTTTCTCACCACCGCCATCTTCGCGGCGCTTCTTCTGGTTCCGAGGCGGGTCATTGCCCGCCATCCCTACGCGGCCGCGCTCGTCCAGCTCGAGATCGCCGCGATCAGCATCACGGCGATGTGTCTCGTCCTCGACGGCTATCGCAGTCCGTATTACGCCGGAGTCAATCTGGTCGTGCTGTCGGCAGGCCTGCTCTTCGGCTGGAGCGCACGCAGGATGGCCGCGGTGGTGGCGACGATCGTGGGAACGTACCTCGCCGGCGTGCTCGCCCGCGAGGGCTTCGCGGTCGACCGGTTCGACCTGCTTGTCAACAACCTTTATTTCCTGCTGGCGACCGGCATCATCAGCGTGGCCAGCTCGCATCTCGGGGACCGCCTGCGCCGGGAGTCGTTCCGCCAGTTCCTCTCGGTCGAGGCGGCGCGCGAAGACCTGCGCCGCCAGGACGAGATCAAGAGCCGCTTTTTTGCGAACGTCAGCCACGAGCTGCGCACGCCGCTGACCCTCATCCTCGGACCGGTTCGCGCGCTCCTGGGGAGGGAGGCGGTCGCGGCCGAGGCGAAGAGCGAGCTGGAGATCGTCGAGCGCAATGCCTGCGTGCTGCTCGACCGCGTCAACGACCTGCTCGAGGTGGCCCGGTTGGATGCGCACGCCACGGCTCTCCGAGTGCAGCGGGTGGACCTGGCAGCGCTGGTCCGGCGGGTGGCATCGCAGTTCGAATCGGTGGGAGCGGGGCGCGGCGATTCCCTGACGATGGAGGTCCCCGCCCAGCTGGAGGCGGAGGTCGATCCCGCAAAGATCGAGCGCGTTCTCACCAACCTGCTGGGAAACGCGTACAAGTTCACTCCGGGCGCGATCCTGAAATGAGGCCCCGCCTCGTATAGGCCGCAATGCCCGAGGTCGGCATCGATCATTTGACCGATCCCCAGCGACCCGTTGAGCTGATCCCCTGGGGGCATGGACAAGCCGAGCATGGGGTCGAATGCG
>JANXXR010000518.1 GCA_025350525.1 Deltaproteobacteria bacterium | reverse complement strand
CGTCTTCCGCGCCCTGGCGCGCGCTTCCTCCAACTCGGCGTCCAGGGCGCGTCCCTTCTCCTCGACTCCGAGCAGCCGCGCGATCCCTGCGATGGCGCCCTCGATGTCGGCCACCGTCGCGAGCGGAAACGCCTCCACCGGAATGCCCAGCCGCGCCAGCGTCGTAACCGCGCCGCGGTTGGCCGGCGCCGGCTCGGCGAGGATCAGGTCGGGCCGCACCGCCAGCACCGCCTCGGGCTGCGGGTCGTTGTAGCCGCCGATGCGCGGCAGCGCGGCGGTGCGGGAGTCGTCGTCGAAGCGGGTGACGCCCTTGAGCCGATCCTGCCCGCCCAGCGCCAGCACCATCTCCGAGAGCGAGGGCGCGAGCGTCACCACCCGCAGCGCCTGCGCCGGCGCGGGCGGCCCGAGGTGCTGCCGCGGGCCAGCGGCGAGGAGCAGCGCGAGAAGCACCATCAGGGCTTGGTCCAGCAGAGCTTGCCGCCGGTGCAGTCGCTGCTCACCGAGACGACGGTGTTGGAGGTCTGGTTTGCCACCAGCGCCTGGTCGTCGTCGAGCGGCACGATGTTGTACGGCGCCGCGCCGATGCCGACGTTGGCCTCGCCGACCAGCATCGCCGCGCCGGTCCTGGTCAGGTCGAGCTTCTGCACGGTGTTGCTCCCGGAGGCAGCGGTGAAGACGAACTGGTTGCGGGCGTGGATGTCCTGCAGGGTCGAGGTCTTGCTGCCGTAGGTATACGCTTCCACCACGGTGAGCGCGCTCGCGCCGATGGTGACGAGGCGCAGCTTGTTGTCGGCGCCGGAGATGACGGCGATGCGGCCGTCGCCGGTCTCGGTGAACTCGGCCACGATGGGGCCCGCCTCGGCCTTCATCTTGAGGGCGCCGGTGTTGGCGTCGAGGCGGCTCAAGACTCCGCCGGTGTCGTTGGAGCAGGCGGCGTAGAGATCGCCCTGCACGAGGATGACGTCGCTCACGGTGGTGTACGAGCCGGTGCTCGGGCAGGGGATCGCGATCGGGCCGGCCACCACGGTGAAGCTTCCGCGATCGACGGCGTACAGGTTGCCGCTGCTTGCGTCGCCGAACCAGATCCGGGTCGGGGTGATGGCGAGGCCCGAGGGCGAGACCGGGCCCGACGGCAAGCTGGGCGTGGCCGCCGTGCGGGTGAGGTTGTTGCTCCCGGGATCCACCTCGACGATGGCGGTCCCCAAGTATTTGCCGACCGGGTCGGAGAAGTCCTTGTAGCCGGTGCAGGTCACGTAGAGCTTGCCGCCGCTGTCGCGGATCCAGTACGGCTCGAGGCAGCCTTTTTCGGTGCTGCCGGCGAGGTCGATGGTAGTGAGCGCCCCGGTGGTCGGCGTCAGCACGCCGAGGAGGCCGGGGCCTCGGACGGTGTAGCCCGCGTCGTAGTTTGCGAGCGCAACGTAGACCTTGCCCCCGTACGATTCCATGCCGGCGGGCCGGGCGAGACTGGGGCTGCCGGGGTCGAACGGCCTGAGGGCGGCGCCGCTGGGCATGGCGACGGTGGGGACGGACGGCGGAGCCTTGTAGCTGCCGCCGCAGGCGGCGAGGAGGAGGGCGGCGAGGGCGAGCCGCTTCTTGATCTGCTCCATGAGGTTGCTCCGTTTCAGAGGCGGGCGCGCGCGATCGCTGCGATCGAGAGGCCGGGCAGGGGGTACTGAAAGACGTCTTCGAGGGTTTCGTCGGCGAGGAGGTTCTTCACCTCCAGGTCGAGCCAGAGGGGACCGAAAACGCGCGCGCCCGCGCCGGCGCTGACCGAGACCTGCGCGGGAAGGAAGGCGCTGCCGTACTGGTTGCGCGGCATCCGCGAGGTGAAGCTGGTCTCGGCGTAGCCTTCGAGGCGGTCGCCGCGGCGGGCGAGGCGCAGGAAGAGGCGGTGCGGCGGGCGGTAGGAGAGCTGCTGGCTCTGCTGGGCGCCGGGGCGGTCGTTGATGGCGGAGAGGAAGCTGTAGGCCGCCTCCGCGAGAAAGCCTGCCGGCAGCGGGACGACTGCCTGCAGCTCGAGGCCGGCGAGGTGCGCGCGGCCGATGTTGAGCGGCGTGACCGCGTTGGCGGAGGGGTGCTGCTCGTAGACCACCAGCTCGCGGTACTGCGACCAGAAGACGCCGGCGGAAACGGTGAGCCGGCCCGCGCGCCAGGCTGCGCCTGCGTCCACGGACCAGGCGCGCTCGGGCTGCAGCGCGGGGTTCGGGCCGACGCCGCCGCTGGTCAAGTAGAGCTCGCTGAAAGTCGGCGCGCGGAACGACAGCCCCCAGCCGGCGCGCAGCTCGAGGGCGCCGCTCTTCCAGAGGACGGCGAGGCCGGGGCTGAGGCCTGCGTCCTTGCCGACCTCGTCGAGCCGCAGCGCCGGGTGCAGCGCGAGGCCGCCGCCGGCCGCCCAGTCGTCGGCCAGCGCGACGGAGAAGAGGCCGCGGCGGCGCGGGCCGGTGGCGGCGCCGTGGGTCCATTCTTCGCCGCCGTCGAGGGTGGCCTTGAGCCAGTGGCCCGGGACGGGCAGCGCGACTTCGCCGGCGCCGCGCGTCGCCGAGGAGCGCTGGTCGATGCGCGGGCAGTTCGGCTGGCCGTCCCGGCAGTCGCTGAAGAGCTGCGAGCCGCGTAGCTCGATGCGATCGAGCCGGCCCCAGCCCCGCGCCGTCCAGACCGCGTCGCCCGCGGCCCCGCTCAGGCGCAGTCCGGCGAGGCCGGCCTGGTCGAGTTGCCGCGTCCGCCGCGTCGGCGCCGTCCAGGGGCCCGGCACGCCGCGCTCTCCTGCCGAGCCGAGCAGCAGGAGATCCAGCTCGGTGGACGGCGACAGCACGGCGCCGTAGCGAGCCAGCGCCGAGCCGCGCAGCGCGTCCGCGTTCTCGCGGGTGAAGCCGTAATAGGCCGACCCGGCGGTGAGCTGCCGCGCGTACTCGAAGTCGCCCCGCGTCCTGTCGCCCTGCACCGCCAGAAGCGCCGACCCATCGCCCACCGGCACGGCGCCGTCGGCCGCCACCTGCGCGGTGCCGAAGGAGCCGAACGACGCCTGCATTCCGCCCGCGCTCCGCTCGCGCCGCGCCCGAGGCGTGAGCTCCACCGCGCCGCCCAGCGCCCCGGCGCCGTACTGCGCCCCCAGCACGCCGCGACTCACCACCAGGCGGTCGAGCAGCACCGCGGGCAGCGTCGAAAGATCGACCGCACCGCCGCCCGGCCCCTGGAGCGGAATGCCGTCGAGCAGCACCAGCGACTCGTCGGCCGTGGCCCCGCGCAGCGAGAGGGTCGTCGCCTGCCCCGGCCCGCCTAGCGCGTGGACGCTGACGCCGGGCGCGCTGAGCAGCATCTCCGCGACGCTGCGCACCTCTCCGGCGTACTGCGCAGTCTCGACGACCGTCGCCTGCGCCGCGGGAGCCGCCGCCGACGCCGGGGGCCGCTCGCCCGCCACCTCGATGATCTCGCCAGCCGCAATCCGCTCAGGCTCGGCCGCGGCCCGCTTCGCATCGTCCTCGCGCGCGCGCTCCTGCCCGAACGCCAGCGGCGCGGACAGAAATGCGAGCAGGATGGCAATGCGCCCAACGGCGCGAGAAGGCGGCACGCGGCTCCCCTCTTTCTCTCGAAGAGGTGAAAGCTCATTGCCGCCAGGCAGGTCTCCTGGCTCCCGGGTCTGCAGCGCACTTTGCGCTGCGTGCCGTCTCTCCTTCCCCGCCCTTTCCGGACGAGTGGATCTGCGAGACTGGCTACCCGGCTACAGTGGCGGGACCGCGCCGGTGTTGGACCGGCTTCCCTCGAGGCCCCCTTCCGGGGGCGCCACGGCGGCGGACATCGATTGTGAGCGCCGCTCTATCGCCTTCGGCCGTTCGCGGTCAAGGACGCATCGGCCGCAAGGTGGTGTCTCCCTGCACCGCCAGCTGCGCCCGAAGCTTGTGGACGAGGTTGCGCATCCCCTTGATGCGCCCCAGCTCGTCGAGGCTGGCGAAGGGCTTCTTCTCGCGCCGCTCGACGATCAGCTCCGCCCGCTTCTTGCCGATGCCCGGCAACAGGCGCAGCTCGGCCTCGGTGGCGCGGTTGACGTTGAGGACGCCGGCCATGGGCGGCTTGCCCTTCTTCTTGTGCGGCTTCTCCGCGCGCGGCGGCGCCGCTTCAACTGCGGTGGGCAACTCCGGCGGCGGAACAGACGGCTCCGCTGCGGCGCAGAGGAGCGCCGCGATCAATGACATCGTCATCATGGATTCTCCTCGCGCGAAGGCCTGCGGCTGCCAGGCCCCGCGCTGTGAAGTGGCTAGGCCTCGGCCTTGTCGGCCAGGGCAGAGCGCTCGGGCTTGGGCTCGCGATCGTCCGGCTCGCGGATCTGCAGCTTCCCGCTGAGCGGGAAGCTATCCAGGACGATGTTCATCGACCCGTCGCGGTTGCGCCAGGCGCTGCCGATGCGGCTCCAGATCTTCGTCTTGCCTTCGCCGCGATCGATGATGTTGTACGCCGCCCAGGGCTTGCGCCCGCCGACACTCGTAGACTGCTGCTGCTGCTCCATGTGCCCCTCCATTTGACCCTCCTCCATATGCTCTGCTAACGCCGCCCAGTTGCGGCGCTGCTCGAGCGCGAGGAGGAGCACGCGGCGTGCCAGCAGCGCTTCACTCGCAGCCGCGCCGCAGGGGTCTCGAAATCGGACTCCCAAATCGAGACGGGGGTCCAAAGTGCTCCACGGACTTTTTTAAAGCGCACCACGGAGGCACGGAGGGCACGGAGAGAAGCTTGGTTGGAGCCGAGGCCGCGCGCCGGCTCGGTTGGCGGCTGTGACTGCCAACTCACCCTTCGCGACTTCACAGCGAGATTTAGCGGCGCCGTCGCCGTCTACGTTCTCCTGCGAAAACCATGACTTTCTCTGCGACCTCTGCGCCTCCGTGGTGCGCTTTGGCCTTTCAGCCT
The DNA here is from genome assembly GCA_025350525.1 of Deltaproteobacteria bacterium. Classification (GTDB taxonomy): domain Bacteria; phylum Myxococcota; class Myxococcia; order Myxococcales; family 40CM-4-68-19; genus 40CM-4-68-19. The sequence continues at coordinate 418 of JANXXR010000518.1, read as the reverse complement.
GGGGCGCGAATCGCTCAGTGCTGCATCCCCAGATGCGGCTGCGGGCCGCTCACGTCGATCTTTCCGAACTGCGCCTCGTACTTGGCGACGTTGTCCTGCAGCGCCGCCAGCAGCCGCTTCATGTGCTTGGGGCTGTTGATCACCCGCGCGCGGACGACGGCCTTGGGCGCCTGCGGCTGCACATAGATGAAGTCGATGACGAACTCGGTCTCGTTGTGGTTCAGCATCGCCATGTTCACGTACATGCCTTGCGCGATGCTCTCGTCGATCTGCAGCTGGATCTGGACTTGCGGCGCGGCGGGCGTCTCAGCCATGTCGATCTCCTCGATGCGTGCGTCGCCTTCTAGCACGGTGGGACGCGCGCCGGTTTGCGGGCCCGCAGCAAGTTTGGTACGCCGCCGGTTCGCATGACGCGGCC
>JANXXR010000491.1 GCA_025350525.1 Deltaproteobacteria bacterium | reverse complement strand
CCGCTCGGGAGAGGCCGCCGCCGCGGACGCGCGTCAGGTGAAGGAGTCGCTGGCGGAGGCCCGACGGCAACTGGGCATGAAGTGAGCGGTCATTGCTTCGGAGGTGCGGGTGTCGCGGGAGTGGAGGGGCCGCCGTTGAGGGCGGCGGTGACGCGGCGCATGCGGTTGCGAATCATCGGGGCGAAGTCGCTGCCGGGGTAGAGCTTCTCGGCGCGCTCGTAGGCCTCGCGGGCCTTCTGGTTGTTGCCGGTCTCCTCATACGCCTGCCCGAGCAGCATGCCCGCGTACTGCGCGGTCTTGGTGCCGCCGGTGCCCTTGATGAAGTTCTCCAGCGGCGCGATGGCGCCCGGGAACTCCTTGGTCTGGATGCGCGCGGTGCCGAGGTGGTACCAGACCTGCCCGTCGTCGACCTTGGGCTGCATCTCGACGTAGCGGCCCAGATGCTCGGAGACGCCCTTCCAGTCCTGCCGGCGGAACGCCTGCTGCCCGGCGGCCAGCGCCGAGTCGGCGAGCTTCTGCTTCATGCCCGCCGCGCGATCCTCGATGGCCCGCGCCTCCAGCGTCGAGAGCTCCTTGCGGTCGAGGTGGAGCGCCTGCGTCATCACCTGGTTGAGGCCCGGCCCCTCCTTCTCGCTGCCGAGCAGGTCGTAGACGCGCAGCGCCTTGTCCGAGGCGTCCTTCTTGCCCTGGTCGGCGGACTTGATCTTCTCCGCCTCCTTTTGCAGCGCGATGGCGCGCGACTCGTTGCTCTGCGCTTCGTCCCGGGCGGCGCGCACCTCGGCCCGCGCGTAGGCGATGGCGCCCACCGCCGCGATGACGGCGAAGGCGACGTACGCGGTCACGCTGGTCATCCAGTGCCGCTTCTCCTGCTCGTCGTGCTTGCGGCCCATCTGCTTCAGCTCCGCATGCAGGTTCTTGAGCAGGTTGTCGGTCTTGATGATGAGGTTGCGCGCTTCGATCACCTCCTTGCGCAGGAGGGCCAGATCGGTCGCGTCGCCGTGCTCGGCAGGAGGGGGAAAGGACCGGGGCGTGCTCGTCTCTTCAGCCATGTTGATCATGCTCCAATGAACGCGCGGGATCGCGCAGAGCATCCCACGCGCCCGAAAATCGTGCATCTTTTTGCGGACGCCCGCCTGCTCAGCGAGTCGGCGTGTAGCTCTTCTCCTCGGGCTGGAGGAAGTGGATCATCAGGCCCACCGCGAGGAAGTTGCCCCCGACGTTGAGGCTCTGGGTGCTGTTGGCCGCGTCCACCTGCGCGCTGGCCAGGGTGAAGCGGTCCTCGATGACCAGCGCCAAAGGGCCCCCGAGACGGATGCGCAGGCCCAGGGCGAGGAAGGCCGCGGTCGAGTTGGCTTCGTTGGTCTTGCCACCGCGCGTGCCGGTGTTGAGCGAGTACCCGATGCCGCCGCCGCCGTAGAGGGTGAGGCCCGGCGCGCGCCACAAGACCGTGTCGAGGCCGATCAACACCGGGATGCTGCGGACGCTGAGGTCGCCGCCCGGGATGCGGTAGCGGTCGACCAGGTAGCCCAGGTCGATGCGGAAGTGGAGCGCGTCGTCGTATTGGTAGCCAAAGGAGGCGATGCCGCCCGGCTGGAGTTGCTGGTGCGTCGCGCCCTGTTCGGTGAGGTAGCCGCTGTTGGAGGGGAAGAGGGTTCGCAGGCCGGGGAGCAGCGCAATGGTGCCCTCGCCGGTCTCGGGGACAGCGGCCAGCGCCGGAGAGGAGGCGAGAAGCAGAGCGATGAGGAGGCGCATTGGCGCTAAAATACCTGTGAAGGGACGGGAAATCGATTTTCATGGCGCGCGCACCCGAGACGGGCTTCTATTTCGAGCCGATGACCGAGCGGCTTGCGCTCATCGTCGAGGGCTCGCCGTACCCCACCGACGACCCGTGGGCGTACGTCGGCGACCCGGCCGAGATGTCCCCGGAGGTTTTGCGGCTGGAGGTGGCCACCCGCTGGCCGGGCGTCGATCCGGAGACGCTGGAGGTCGAGTTCGACACCAACTTCGAGCGGGCGGCGGCGGAGATCGAGCGGCTGCAGCGCGAGGAGCGCGAGAAGGAGCCGGGCTCGGGCGAGATCCCCTTCGACCTCAACCTGCTGCTCCAGCAAGCCGACGCGCTCAAGGCCGCGGCGGCGCAGCTGACGCTGCCGGGAGCCCGCGACGTCGAGGAGGAGCTGGAGCGGGCCGCCGGGGAGACGGTGGGCGACTCGATCGCCCGCGCCCACGAGGGCGAGCCGGCTACTTCACCGCGCCGGCCGGGAGAGTCTTGACCAGGTCGTCGAAGTTGCGCTGGCCGCGCAGCGACTTGAAGTCGTCGTCGTCGCGGGCGTTGCCGGCCAGCTCGCCGTCCAGCGCCACCGCGCGCTTCAGGTGATCGATGGCGCCCTGCGCGTCGCCCAGCCGCGCCAGCGCGCAGGCATAGTTGTACTGGCCCTCGGCCAGGTCGGGAGCGCGCACCACCAACTCCGCCAGCGTTTCGGCCGCCTCCCGCACCTGGTTCTGCGCCAGCCGCATCACGCCCACCGCGCGCAGGGCCAGTTGCCGTTGCTCTCCGGTGAGCTCCCGCTCCGAGCGCAGCGCGATTGCGCCGTGCGGCAGCGCCCGCGCATAGGCCTTGGGCCCCAGCTCGAAGCCGGCCATGAGCGCGCCGAAGTGGGCCTTGGGCAGGTCGGGCTCGCGCTGGGCCAGCGCCTCGAAGCGGTCGAGGGCGGAGGCGGCGTCGCGGCGCTCGAGGAAGCCGGTGCCGGCGAGGAGATCGACCTCGCGCTGCCGGTCGGGGGGCAGCGGCAGCACCTCGAACGAGTGCGCCGCCGAGGTGAAGGTCTGTTCGGCAGAGGCGTCGCCGGCGGGGCTCATGACGTGGAGGACCAGGCAGTCGGCGCCCCGGGCGAAGAAGGCCCAGCGGTTGCGGACTGGGGCGGTCGCGACGCCGCTGGTGAAGCTCCAGCTGGCGGGAGCTTCGGCGGTGGACTGGTCGCGCGGGGCGTCGGCGGCGGCCGCTGCCTCCTTGTGCGCGGTCAGCCGGGTGCGGGCGTGATCGCGGCAGTCGGCCGCGGTTGCGGGCTTGGCCAGCGGGAAGGACGAGACCTCGGCCTCGACGCCGGAAGCGGAGCGGGCGTCGCCCTCGCGGGTCACCTGCCAGGTGTCCTCTCCGGGCGGCAACAGATAGCGGACGCCGTGGATGGCGTCCTGCACGGCCACGCTTCCCAAAGGCGCTGGGCGCGACTCGACGACGGGCGCCGGAGGAGCGCTCTTGGCGTGGGTGCAGGCGGCGAGGCAGAGCGCGAAGGACAGCCACTTCTTCACTGGAGCTGCTCCGCGCGGCAGTCCACCAGCTTGCCGCCGATGGAGTGGTACTGCAGCCGCATCTCGCGGGAGGTGCGGGCGGCGGGATCATAGGCGAGGCAGACGTCGTACGGACGCGAGTAGACGTGCAGGCTAACGGCGCGCTGGTCGAACGGGTTGGAGACGCGGTGGATGCCGTTGTCGCCCTGCTGCAGGTCGAGGCAGCCCTCGCCCGCCCGCTCGATGCCGCCGTTAGGCACGAGGCGGATGCCGGTGCCCGGTCCGGGGCCGTCCAGGCTGGTGAAGTTCTCCAGGCGGAGCGCGCCCTGCTGGATGGAGAGCCAGCAGAGCTGTCCTGAATGGTTGTGGATGGGGCTCTCGGTGCGCGGGTCCCAGCAGAGGGCGATGAGCTCGAAGAGCTCGTCGCGGTAGACCAGGTTCCGGGTGTAGCGGCGGGGGGCGAAGAGCAGGTAGGGCGAGAGGGAGCCCGGGTCGACCAGCAGGCCGCGCAGGCGCGCGCAGATCTCCTCTGGACCGAAGGCGTCGGGCCCGACTCCCTGCAGCGTCTGGACGATGCCCTCCACGCCGACCTGCATCCGCCCTCCTCTTGCTGCGGACAATATAACCCCAGCGTCCGGGAAAGGGGGCGGGGGGGCGGGACCGTTCGAAA
>JANXXR010000456.1 GCA_025350525.1 Deltaproteobacteria bacterium | reverse complement strand
GCCGCGGCCGGCGCCCTGCACCACCTCGCCGTCGAGGTCGAAGGGCCTGCCCAGCAGCATGTTGGCCGCCTCGACGCGGCCCTCCAGCACGAACTCGCGGACCTTGGTGGAGGAGCAGACGAGCCCGTTGACGGCGACGGGCGGCACGACGTGGAGCCGCACGCCGCGCTCTTCCAGCATGAAGCGCAGCGACTCGACCGTGCCCGCGCGCGCCTTGCCGTAGGTGAAGTCGTGTCCGACCACGACTTCGCCGACGCCGGTGGCGATGATCTGCTCGACGAACTGCCCCGGCGCCGTGGCCATGAACTCCGGGTCGAAGGGCTGCTCGACCAGCTCGGCGACGCCGCAGGCGGCCAAGAGCTCGCGCTTGCGGGGCAGCGCGCAGATGAGCGGCGGCGCGTACTGCGGCGCCAGCAGCCGCGCCGGATGCGGCTCGAAGGTGAGCGCGCAGACGGGGCCGCGGGAGTTCCTGCGGGCGACGGCGAAGAGCGCCTGGTGACCGAGGTGCACGCCGTCGAAGTTGCCGATCGCCACGGCCCCGCGGGTCAGACGGTCGACTGATCCGCTCAGGCTTTGGTGGATGCGCATTCCCCGCACTGATAAACGAGGAGAATGCCAAAGAGCAACACTCTGCGTGTCTGCGCCGCCGCGGTGAGCTGTTGCTCTGTGCTGGTGCTGCCCGCTTCCGCCGCCGAGGTCCGCATCGACGGCTCCTACCGGATGCGCCTCAACGCCGACACCAACCTCACCCTCGACGAGCAAGGCTTCGCCAGCGGCCAGAAGACCTGGGCGGAGCACCGGCTGCGGCTGACGCCCAAGGTCGTCGAGATCGGCGAGCGCGACGCCATCGAGATCCAGGGCAGCTTCGACATCGTCTCCGGCATCGTGGGCGGCGACGTCGCCGCCGACTTCCGCGGCTACGGCCTCACCGACCGCTCGCGGCGCACCGGCCTGCGCGCCGAGGGCTTCGACTTCCGCTCGCTCTTCGCGCAGATCCGCACCGGCCTCGGCGTGGTGCAGATCGGCCAGATGCCCAGCCAGTGGGGCATGGGCATGGTGGCCAACAGCGGCAACGGCGAGAACACCACCGACTTCGGCGACGCCCGCTACGGCGACATCGTGGACGGCGCGCTCTTCGCCACCCGGCCGCTGGTGGGCTTTCTCGGGCCCAAGAGCGAGTTCGCGCAGGAGCTGGCGGTGGCGTTGGCGGCCGAGCTGGTCTACCGCGACCGCTTCGCGCAGCTGGTGGTGAAGAACGGCGGCGGACTGCAGCTCGGCGACGTCGCCTGGCAGGGCGTGGCCGCGCTGGTCTGGGATCCCGGCGAGCGGACGCGGGCCGGCTTCTACCTCGCGCGCCGCGTGCAGAGCTTCGCCGCCGCCGCCGGCAACCTGCACCTCTGGGTCTACGACGCGCACCTGCGCCACAGCCGGACGCTGGAGAGCGGGATGGTGCTCTCGCTCGAGGGCGAGGCGGCGCAGATTTACGGCGGCACCAACCACGCGCCCAACCTCTCGGCGCCGGGGCAGACGCGGATCAGCCAGCAGGGCGCGGTGCTGCGCGGCGGCGTGGCGCGCGGCCAGATCGAGGCGGAGCTCGAGGGCGGCTACGCCAGCGGCGACGCCAACCCCTTCGATGGCCAGGCAAACAACTTCCAGATGAACCGCGACTTCAAGGTGGGCCTCGTGCTCTTCGACGAGGTGCTGATGTTCCAGTCGCAGAACGCGGCGCGAAGGCTCTCGGATCCGAGGCTCTCTGGAGCGCCGCCGCAGGGGATCGACCTGCTGCCCACCGAGGGCGCGGTCTCGAACGCCCTCTATCTCAAGCCCACGCTGCGCTACCGGCCGCGGCTCTTCGGCGGCGGGCTGCGGCTGGTGGGCAGCGTGCTCTTTGCCCGGGCGCCGCAGCCGGCGCTCGACGCCTACCAGGCGCTGGTCTCGTCGGCGGCGAAGAACGCATTTGGACACGACGCCTCCAGGAATTACGGCGTCGAGCTGGATGGCGCGATAGGGTACCAGGCGAAGTTGTCGCGGGCGCTGGGCTTCGAGGCGGGCGTGCAGGCTGGAGTTCTCTTTCCGGGCGACGCCTTCACCCGGGCCGACGGCAGCAAGATGCCGCCGGCCTACGCAACCAAGCTGCGCGCCACGTTCACGTTCTAGAAGAAGAAGCCAAAGCGCACCACGGAGACGCGGAGTCCACGGAGAATGGCTTCTTGAAACAAAAAACCCTCCCTGCCCTCCGTGCCTCCGTGGTGCGCCTTTGCCTTTGCCTCGTCGCCGCCGGCTGCGCCCAGGGCGTGCCGTTCGAGGGCCTCGCACCGGCGCAGCAGACGGGCGGGCCGCGGGTGTCGTTCGATCTCTCGCACCAGCCGCTGCCCGAGATCCCCTTCCCCAACGACCTGGCCACCCGGATCGATCCGGGAAGCCCCACCGGCCTGCGCCTCAACGCCTCGCTGATCGCGCCCACCCAGCTGGAGAGCGGCGTGCGCGGCCTGCTCGACACCCTCGACGGCTTTGGGACTTTTGCGCCCATCACGGTGGCCTTCGACCAGGACCTCGACGTCCTCGATCTCTACAACCGCCAGAACAACGCCGACCCCACCGACGACGGCGTCTACCTCGTCGATCTGGCCACCGGCGCTACCCTGCCGCTGGACTTCAACGGCGGCCACTTCCCCTACACCCTCAACGACCCCGGCCAATATTTTATCAACGACCCGAACACCGGCGCTTACAACCTGCTCTTCCCGGTGACGGGGCCGGCGGCCAACTTCCTCCACCCGGCGCTGCCGCACGACACGCTGCGGGAGCAGGCCGACGACCTCTTGACCTTCTACGAGCGCGCCTCCCGCACGCTCATCATGCGGCCGGTGTTGCCCCTCGCGCAGGAACACAAGTACGCGGTGGTCCTCACCAACCAGCTGCACGGCACCAGCGGCCTCGCCGTCGTCTCGCCCCACGCGGGCATCAACCACAGCGCGCAGACCGCGGAGCTCGAGCCGCTGCTCTCGCACCTGCCCGGCTCGGGCCACCTCGCGGACGTGGCCTACACCTGGGCCTTCACCACCCAGTCCACCACGCGCGACCTGGAGCTGATCCGCCGGGGTCTCTACGGCGACGGGCCGCTGCAGGCGCTCTCGGTCCCGTACCGCGTGCGGGACGTGGCCACCTCGACCCAGTACGCCACCCGCCTCTCGGTGCTCCAGGAGCGCGGCGTCTTTCCGCCCACCGACGCCGCGCCGGCAAACCCCAGCGACTTCATCCTTCCCATCAACGACTGCGCCGCGCCGCCTGCGCCGCCCGGCTGCCTGAGCGCGCTGCTCGCCGACGACCAGGTCCGCAGCCTGCTGATCGGCGGCAACGCCGCCTCCACCAAGGCGCTCCTCGACACCTTCAAGTACGTCGACTACTTCGTCTCCGGAAAGTTCGACTCGCCCAGCTTCCTCAACACCGACAACGGCGTGCCCGCCGACCAGACCTTCCAGATCGACGCCAAGAACGGCACCGCCCGCACCACTCCCGAGACGGTGACCTTCATCCTGGCGGTGCCGAAGCCGCGGCCCGAGGTGGGCCACCTGCCGCCCTTCCCCACCGTGATCGCGGGACACGGCTACAAGTCGATGCGCATCGACCACCTCCTCGGCTTCGGCGGAACCTTCGCGAAGTTCGGGCTCGCCACCATCGCCATCGACGCCTACGGGCACGGCATCGGCATCGATCCGCTGCTCGAGCTGACCGGCCGGACGCTGGCGCACAAGTACGGGCTCGACGCCTTTGCCGACGCCGTCTTCCAGGGCCGCGCCCGCGACCTCGACTACGACGGCATCAAGGACTCCGGCGGCGACTTCTGGACCGCCGATACCTTCCACACCCGCGACGTGGTCCGGCAGTCCGTCGTCGACTGGATGCAGCTGGTGCGGATCCTGCGGACCTTCGACGGCACCGGCCAGGAGCTTCTCGGCACGCTGCCCAACCGCGCCGGCGACTTCAACAACGACGGCGTGCCCGACGTAGCCGGCCCCGTCACCTGGCCGTTCAACGTCCTCGACCCGAAGGACGGCAAGACGCACCTCTTCGAAAAGGGCGCCGTCAACCCCGGCTCGGATCTCTTCGTCTTCGGAATCTCGCTGGGCGGAATCCTCACCGGCATCCTGCCGGCGGTCGAGCCGGACATCGTCGCGGCCGGACCCACCAGCGGCGCCGGCGGGCTGGCCGACGTGGGCATCCGCTCGACGCTCGACCAGGTGGTGCAGGCGGTCTTCCTCGAGCTGTTCGGGCCCTTCTTCGCCACCTGCCCGTTCTCGCCCTCGAGCGGCGGCGCCGATCCGCAGACCGGCATTGCCTATGGCGCCTGCAACGCCGCCGCCCCAGACGCGCAGCCCACGCTGGTGCTGGTGGTGCAGGACGTGAACCGCGAGCGCGACCTCCCCATCGCCGCGCTGACGCTTGCGCCCGGACAGCGGGTGATGGTGAAGAATTTGGCGCAGGACCCTTCGGGCGCGGACTGCCTCCCGCCGACGCAATTGCCGGGGCAACCGCCTCCCGTAGGCGGCGTCAAGATCGAGGGCTGCTCGGTTGGCGCGGCCGACGCGCAGGGCCGGTTGCGGCTGCCCATCGCCGCCGACTGGCCATCGCTGATCGCCAAGCGCACCAGCCGCGCCGCGGGCCTGGTCGAGCAGGTCAAGGTCCAGGTGCTCGCACCCGGCGACGGGCTCCAAGTGACCGTGCTGGGCGCGCAGCCGAGGACCATCGACACCTATGAAATAGGGACGCGCTTCTTCGGGGTGGACTACCGCGTGGGCGCGCCTTTGACCTCGCCCGCGCGCGGCTACGGCCTCTCGCGCAACACGCCCGAGTTCCGCCGGCTGATGGGGCTCTCGCAGCTGATCCTCGAGCCCGGCGATCCGGTGAACTACGCGCCCCACTACTTCCTCGATCCGCTGGCCTCGCGCAAGAACGCCGACCGGACCACCGGCGTCATCGCGGGTCCGGCCAACGTGCTGGTGATCGGCACCTCGGGAGATCCGGGCGTGCCGATCAACACCGCCATCTCGCTGGCGCGGGCGGCGGGGCTGGTCGAGCTGCAGAAGCCCGACCCTGCCTACGGCATCCCCATCGACCAGGTGCTGATCCGCGCCGGCGTGGTGGAGGCGGTGCCGGCCACGGCGCGCTTCGCCGACGCTGACGGCGGCGTCTTCGCGGCGCTGCCCGGCCACGTGCGCTGCGATCCCGGCTCCGACTGCTCGGGCAGCGTGCTCATCGATCCCACCGGCTATGCCTGCGACGCCGGCGTCTGCCTCGACGGGCTGCAGGCGCCGCGCCTCGATCCGCCGCTGCGGCAGCAGCTGATCACGGTCTCGAATTCCCAGCCCGCGGCCTGCACCCTCTCGCCGCATGCGGTGGGCGCCGGCTGCTGGTCCACCGGCGCCTCGTCGTGCGCGCAGGGGCCGGGCCTGTCGGCGCTCTTGATTCCGTACCTGAATCGAACCGGGCAGCACGGCTTCGGAAGCCCGCAGCCGGACAAGCCGTTCGACCTCGATCAATTCATGGCGAACGTGGTCGGCCGCTACTTCGAGTGCCGCGGACGCGAGCTGCACTTCGAGCTTTGCCAGCAGGACCTCGCATCCTGCCCGTGGATTCCGCCCCCGCCCTGAGCACATCCACCGGCCCGAAGGCCGCGGGGAGCAGCGCCGCCAGGTTCGAGGTGACGCTCTGGCCGTCGGCGCTGGCGTAGACCACCGGCGTCTCGGCGGCGCAGAACTCCGAGAGCACCTGCCGGCAGCCCCCGCAAGGAGCGGCGGGCCGGTCGCGTCCGCCCACCACCGCGACCGCGTCGATGCGCCGCGCTCCGGCGGCGACCGCCATGGCCACGGCGTTGCGCTCGGCGCAGACCGAGAGCGGATAGGCGCTGTTCTCGACGTTGCAGGCGGCGTAGACGCGCCCGCCGGCGAGGACGGCCGCACCGACCAGATAGCCCGAGTACGGCGCGTAGGCCTTCTGCCGGACGCGGGCGGCGGCGCGCAGCAGCGCGGGAAGGCGGGAGGAGCGGGGCATGCGGCGGCGAAGCATAGCCGAGAGCGCGCCGGGAGCCAGTTTTCGAATGGCTCCGTCAAGTGGCGGACGGACTTCAGGCCTTGGCTGCCCGCTCCGGCACCGCCGCGAAGGCGCGCGGCAAGAAGGCGCGCAGGAGGGCGAGGAACTTTCCCTCGACGGCGCGGGCCACCTCCATCACCTCTTCGTGCGTCAGCGCATGCGGCGAGATGCCGGCGGCGAGGTTGGTGATGCAGGAGATCCCGCAAGCCGGAAGTCCCATGTGCGCGGCGGCGATCACCTCCGGCACCGTGCTCATGCCCACCGCGTCGGCGCCCATGGCCCGCGCCATCCGCACCTCCGCCGGCGACTCGTACGAGGGGCCGTTCATCTGCAGATAGATGCCGGCGCGCAGCGTCTGCGCGGTCTCGCGCGCCGCCGCCTCCAGCGCGTGGGCGAGGCGCGGGTCCCAGGCGTGGGAGAGATCGGGGAAGCGCGGCCCGAGCAGGTCTTCGTTGGGGCCGGTGAGCGGGTTCTTGCCGGTCAGGTTGATGTGATCGGTGATGCGCATGAGGTCGCCGGGCGCGAAGGCTGGATTGGTCCCGCCCGCCGCGTTGGTCAAGACCAGCGCCCGCGCTCCGAGGACGCCGAGCACGCGCACCGGAAAAGCCACCGTCGCGGCGTCGTGCCCTTCGTAGCCGTGCAGCCGCCCTTGGAGGGCGAGGACCGGCGTGCCGTCGAGCGTGCCATAGACGAGCAGGCCCTTGTGCCCCTGCACGGTGGCGGGAGGAAATCCCGGCAGCTCGGCGAACGGCAGCGACCGCGCCTCGCGCAGCGCATCGGCAAAGGCGCCCAGCCCGGATCCCAGCACGACGGCGACGGCGGACTCGCCCGGTGGAAGGTTCAAGCCTCGGCGTACGAACTTCGCGCAGTCGAGGGCCAAGGCGGTCCAGGAAGGCATGCGCGTCCTTTATCACGCCGTTTCGAAACAAAACGAAACCGCACCCTGACGCCTGAGGCCTGAAGCCTGAGGCCTCAGGCCTGCCGAGGCCTGCCACGGCCTGCCCGGAAGTCCCGGCGGCCCCGGCGTGTTACACACCGCATATGAACGACCTCCTCGAAGTCTTCCGGACCGGCGGCACGGTCATGGTGGTCACCAAGCTGGTGATCCTGGCCGGCTCGATCGCCGCGGTGGTCATCGGCGTCGAGCGCGCCCTCTTCCTGCGCGGGTTCGCCACCAAGGCGCGCGAGCTGCACGAGCAGATCGTCCGCGCGCTCCTGCGCGGCGACGCCGCCATCGCGCTGCACGAGTGCGACCGCTCGCACGTCGCCACCGCCGCGCTCTACCGCGCCGCCTTCGACCGCGCCACCCGCCCCGACCGGGTCGCCGACGCGGTGGACCGCTCCCGCCGCGAAGTCATCCAGGCCTTGCGCGCGCCGCTCTGGATGCTGGGCACCCTGGGCGCGGTCATGCCCTTCGTCGGCCTCTTCGGCACCGTGGTCGGCATCCTCGGCTCCTTCCGCCAGATCGGCATGACCGGCCAGAGCGGCTTCGCGGTGGTGGCCCCGGCCATCTCGGAAGCGCTCATCACCACCGCGGGCGGCATCGCCGTCGCCGTCGAGGCGGTGGTGCTCTTCAACATCCTCCAGGCGCGCATCGCCAAGGAAGGCTTCGACCTGACCCTGCGCGCCGACGAGCTCACCGAGGTGGTCATCGATCACGCGAGCGAAGTCTCGGCAGCGCTGCAGGCGCCGCGCGGCTCACCGGGCGCGCAACCCGCCGCAGCCTCCGCCTCGTCCGCCTCCTCGGCCGCGCAAGGAAATGCCTGATGGCGATGTCCGGCCCCCACAAGTCGAGCCACCACGACGACGACGAGTTCGCGCCGGCGGTGTTCAGCGAGATCAACATCACCCCGCTGACCGACATCTTCCTCGTGCTGCTCATCATCTTCATGGTCGGCTCGAGCATCGTCGTCGAGCAGGCGCAGGGCGGCGGCACCGGCGTGCGGGTGGACCTGCCCAAGGGCGCCGCCAAGGAGCTGCACGCGGCGCCGCGCGACTTCCCGGTGGCCATCCTCAAGGACGGCACCGTCGTCGTCGAGGGGAAGTCGATCGAGCTCGGCGCGCTCAAGGAGCGCTTCCAGAAGCTGGCCAAGGACTGGCCCGAAGCGCAGGTCATCATCCAGGCCGACACCGGCGTCGCGCACGGGAAGGTGGTCGAGGTGATGGAATCAGCCAAGTCGGTGGGCATCGAGCGCCTCGCCATCGCCACCGAGGAGTAGCGCCGCTCAGAGGAGGTTCGCGTCCTCTTCGGGCTTGTCGCCGCGCGCGGCGCTCTGCAAAACAGCTTCCAGTTTCGTCAACAAATCGGTGTTGCCGTCCTGCCGGTAGCGGGCGAGGTTCTTCTCGAACTCCGGCGCCTGCTCGAGGAACTGGCCCAGCGTGGCCGCGTCGATCTGCTCGGCATGCAGCCCGAGGCCTTCCTTCTGCAGATAGCGCGCGTTGATGATCTGCTCGAACTGCTTCCCCACCGGCTCGCTGAGCATGGGCCGGTGCAAGTAGACCGCCTCGCCCATCAGGGTGAAGCCGGCGCTGGCCACCACGCCGCGGCAGGTGCGCAGGTCGTCGATGAAGCCCGCCTCGCTGAACGGCTTGTACACGAGCGTGCCGTCGCGCTCCTCTTCGCGCAGGTCGCGGCGCATGCCGTAGATGCGGCATTCGACGCCGGTGCGCCGGAGGAGGTCGGGCAGCTCCTGGTTGGTGGTGTTGGTCTGGTAGACGAGCAGGTGCGCGCCGGGCTCGGCCTTCGCGGCCAGGATTTCGGGTCGCAAAATCGGCGGGTGCAGCGAGGTCCGCTGCTTGCGGATGGGCGGATAGAAGAAGGTGGTGGTACGCGCCCGGCACCTTGGCCTTGATGATGCCCTTGGCGATCTGGAACGAGCCCTCGTGGCCGCGCAAGATTTCGGGGTCGTGCCGGCAGCGGTTGATCACCTGCATGTTGTCCACCGAGACGACGGGCAGCCGGTGGTTGATGGCGTAGAGGTAGCTCCAGCTCTCGAAGTCGCTGATGACCACGTCGGGGCGGAAGCTGTCGGCGATGTCGAAGTACGCCTTGACGTTGCGGGGCCAGCCGCCGGCGACGGCGCCCTTGAGGTTCTCGAGCAGCGTGCGGAAGTTTTTGACCTCGTTGTCCTCGGTGACGATGGAGAAGCCCCAGATCTTCTTCACCGCCAGGTGCTCGCCGGCGCGCTTGGCCAGGTAGTCGTGGGCGCGGCCCGAGACCACCACCTGCACGTCGTGGTGCTTCACCAGCTCGTCGAGGACGACGCGCGAGCGGATGGCGTGGCCCATGCCTTCGCCGACGACCCCGTAGAGGATGCGCATGGAGCGCAGCTTACGCGATTCGCTCGAGGACCAGCGGCTTGCGCGGCAGCGGCGCCTCGCCAAAAGTCGCCGCGCCGCGCAGCCGCGCTTCACCGGCGTCGAGGCGCGATTCGGTCCTGGCGTGCAGCTCGGCGAGGACGTCGCCCGTGCGCACCTCGTCCCCCACGCGCTTGAGGACGAGCAGACCGGCGGCGGGATCGACCACGTCCTCCTTGCGCGCCCGGCCCGCGCCCAGCTCCACCGCGGCCAGCCCCACCTGCTCGGCGTCGAGCGCGGTCAACACTCCGCTGCGATCGACGCGCACTTCGCGGACCAGCTTCGGCTGCGGCAGGCGCTGGGGATCGTCGCACACCCGCGGATCTCCGCCCTGCGCCTCGATCAGCTGCGCGAAGCGCTCGAGCGCGCCGCCGTCGGCCAGCGCCGTCTCGAGGCGCATCCGCGCCAGGAGCGGATCGTGGCCGACGCCCGGGGCCTCGCCCGCGATCAGCATCTCGACGCCGAGCCGCAGCGTCAGCTCGCGCACGTCGGGCGGGCCGCCGCCGCGCAGGATCTCGATGGACTCGCGGACCTCCACGGCGTTGCCCACCGCGCTGCCCAGCGGCGCGTCCATGTCGGTGAGCAGCGCGACGCAGCCGCGGCCCACCGACTTGCAGAGATCGACCATGGTGCGCGCCAGCACCCGCGCGTCGTCGAGCGACTTCATGAAGGCGCCGCGGCCGACCTTGACGTCGAGCACCAGCGCGTCGATGCCTTCGGCCAATTTTTTACTTAGTATACTTGATGCGATGAGCGGGATCGACTCGACGGTGGCGGTGGCGTCGCGCAGCGCGAAGAGCTTGCGGTCGGCGGGCGCGATCTCGGCGGTCTGGCCGATCAGGCAGACCCCGAGGCGGTTCACCAGCTCGGCGAAGCGCGCGATGGAAAGATCGACGGTGAACCCGGGAATGCTCTCCAGCTTGTCGAGCGTCCCGCCGGTGTGACCCAGCCCGCGGCCCGAGACCATGGGGACCTTCACCCCGCAGACGGCCACCAGCGGCGCCAGGGGCAGCGAGATCTTGTCGCCCACGCCGCCGGTCGAGTGCTTGTCGACCTTGCGGCCGGGGATGCCCGAGAGGTCGAGCACCTGGCCCGAGTGGAGCATGGCGTTGAGCCACGCCGGCAGCTCCGTTTTGTCCATGCCGCGGAAGAAGACGGCCATGAGGAAGGCCGAGAGCTGCTCGTCGGCGACGCCGCCGGTGGTGGCGCCCCAGACCAGGTACTGCAGCTCCTCGGCGCTGAGCGGAAAGCCGTCGCGCTTCTTGCGGATGAGATCGTAGGCGCGCATGCGGCGCGCAACCTCCCCCAACGGCAGGCGAGCGTCAATCGCCCGCGCAACACAGTTGCCCCGGGCGGCGCCGTGTTTTAGAGCACCCGCATGCCGATCGAGCCGGGCCCGGGAGCGCAGCCGTTTTCAGAGGAGCTGGGCGCACAGCTCGAGCGCGCGGTCGCGCAGCGGACGGCCTTCCGCACCCGCCACCTGCGCGACGACGGCGCGCCGCGCTTCACCAACCGGCTGGCGCTCGAGACCTCGCCGTACCTCCTGCAGCACGCCCACAACCCGGTGGACTGGCGGCCGTGGGGCGAGAAGGCCTTTGCCGAAGCGCGCGCGCTGGGGCGGCCGGTGTTCCTCAGCGTCGGCTACGCCACCTGCCACTGGTGCCACGTGATGGAGGAGGAGTCGTTCGAGGATCCGGAGATTGCGCGGCTCCTCAACGAGAAGTTCGTGGCGATTAAAGTCGACCGCGAGGAGCGGCCCGACGTGGACGCCATCTACATGCAGGCCGTGCAGATGCTCACCCAGCACGGCGGCTGGCCCATGAGCGTCTTCCTCACGCCCGAGGCCAAGCCCTTCTTCGGCGGCACCTACTTTCCCGCCCACGATGGCCAGCGCGGCGCGCGCTTCGGCTTTCGCAGCGTGTTGGTCGAGCTGGACCGGATCTACCGCGAGGAGCGCGGGCGGGCGGAGAAGTCCGCCGAGGAGATCGCGCAGGCGGTGCGGCAGAGCCTTTCCCCCGACAGCCCCACCGGGCCGCCCGACGAAGCCGTCCTCGACAACGCGCTGGGCTACTACGCGCAGGTCTTCGATCCGGACTGTGGCGGCGTGCGGCGGGCGCCCAAGTTTCCTTCCAGCCTCAACCTCCGCTTCCTCCTGCGCTGCTGGAAGCGCACCGGCGACCCGCAGGCGTTGCGGATGGCGGAGCACTCGCTGACCAAAATGGCGCTGGGCGGCATCTACGATCAGGTGGGCGGCGGCTTCCACCGCTATTCCACCGACGCGAAGTGGCTGGTGCCGCACTTCGAGAAGATGCTCTACGACAACGCGCTGCTCACGGTGGCGTACGTCGAGGGCTGGCAGGCGACGCAGAACGCGTTCTACCGGACCATCGCCTGCGAGGTGCTGGACTCGATCGCGCGGGAGATGACCGACGCCTCGGGCGCGTTCTACTCGGCGACCGACGCCGACAGCGAGGGCGAAGAGGGGACCTTCTTCGTCTGGACCCCGCAGCAGCTTCGAGAGGCCCTCGGCGACGAAGACGGCGTGCGGGCGGCACTGCTCTTCGACGCGACGGAGGCCGGCAACTTCGAGGGCAAGAACGTGCTCTCGCTGGCGCAGATCCCGGACGCGGAGGCGCGCGCTTTCCTCGAGCGCATCCGGCCGAAGCTGTACCAGGCGCGCAAAAGGCGACCGCCGCCGCTCACCGACACCAAGGTTCTCACTTCTTGGAACGGGCTGATGATCTCGGCCTTCGCGCGGGCCGGCCTGGCCTTCGCGCGGCAGGACTACCTGGAGCGGGCGGCGCGGGCCGCGGATCACTTATTGACGAACCACCTCTCGGACGGCGTCCTGCGGCGCACCGGGCGGCACGCGGGCCTGCTCGAGGATCACGCCTTTCTCGCCGCCGGGCTCGTCGATCTCTATGAGGCTTCCGGAGAGGCGCGCTGGCTCGACGCGGCCCGCGCGCTGCACGACGCGCTCGAGCAGCGCTTCGCCGATCCGCAGGGCGGCTTCTTCCGCACTCCCGCGCAGCACGAGGCGCTCCTGGCGCGGGAGAAGCCGGCGTACGACGGCGCCGAGCCGACCGGAAATTCCGTCGCGGCGCTGACGCTCCTGCGCCTCGGGGAGATCACGGGCGAGGCGCAGTACCGCGCGCAGGCGGAGGCGGTCTTGAAGAGCTTCGGCGCCCTGCTCGCCAGCGCGCCCGCGGCGCTGGGCGAGATGCTGCTGGCGGCGGACTTCGCCGTGGCGCAGGCGCGCGAAGTGGTCCTGGTCCGGCCGCAGGGAGGCAGCGACGCGGCGCTCCTCGACGTGCTCCGCCCGCGCTTCGCCCCCGCCCAGGTGCTGATCCGCCATCAAGAGGGCGCGAAGCCTTCGACGCCGCTTGCGCAGGACCGGCCGGCTGAGCAGGGAAAAGCCACCGCCTACCTCTGCGTGCGCGGCGCCTGCCAGCTGCCGGTCACCGCGCCCGACGCGCTCTCGAAGCTTCTCTGATCGGGCGCGACTTTTCCTGCAACTTCACCTTTGCGGCGGCATCGAAGAGGCCATGCTCTTCGACCCGCTCAAGCTCCGCGAAGTGACCCTGAAGAACCGCATCGTCGTCTCGCCGATGTGCCAGTACTCGTCGCAGGACGGCTTCGCCAACGACTGGCACTTCGTCCACCTCGCCTCGCGCGCAGTGGGCGGCGCCGGGCTCGTCTTCACCGAGGCGACGGCGGTCACTCCCGAAGGCCGCATCTCCCCCGAGGACCTGGGCATCTGGAAGGACGATCACGTCGCCGAGCTGTCGCGCATCGCGCGCTTCGTCGAGGCGCAGGGCGCGGTCGCCGGAATGCAGCTCGCGCACTCTGGACGCAAGGGCTCGACGCAGCAGCCGTGGGCCGGCACCCGACAGCTTCGGGTGGACGAGGGCGGCTTCCGTCCCGTCTACGCGCCGAGCCCCCTGCCCTTCAAGGGCGGCGACGAGGCGCCGGAAGCGCTCAGCGAGGCGGGCATCGCGCGCATCGTGCGCAGCTTCGGCGACGCCGCCGAGCGCGCGCTGCGGGCCGGTTTCCGCGTGCTCGAAGTGCACGCCGCCCACGGATACCTCCTGCACACCTTCTTCTCGCCGCTCTCCAACCAGCGGCAGGATCAGTACGGCGGCTCCTTCGACAACCGCATCCGTGCGCTGCTCGAGACGGTGCGCTCGGTGCGCAGCCGATGGCCCGAGCGGCTGCCGCTCTTCGTCCGCATCTCGGCCACCGACTGGGCCGACGGCGGCTGGGACCTCGAGCAGTCGGTCGAGCTCTCGAGGCGCCTCGCGCAGGAGGGCGTGGACCTGGTCGACTGCAGCTCGGGCGGTCTCGTGCCCGGCGCAAAGATCCCGGTGGGGCCGGGCTACCAGGCGCGCTTCGCCGAGACCATCCGCCGCGAGGCCAAGGTGATGACGGGCGCCGTCGGCATGATCCGATCTCCCGACCAGGCCGATCACATCCTGCGCACCGGTCAGGCAGACGTGGTCATCCTCGCGCGGCAGATGCTGCGCGATCCGTATTGGCCGCTCACGGCTGCCCGAGCGCTGGGCGTGAAGGTGCACTGGCCGGTCCAGTACGACCGGGCGCGCGAATAGCGCCTCGCAGCTCGAGCAGGCGTTCCTTCCCAGACGGCCGCTCCGTGCCCAACCTCCGCCCACACAAGGAGGCATCACAAAATGAAGCTTGGGAAATGGGCAGTTGGAATCCTCTCCGCCGCGGCGCTGTCCGCGGGCAGCGTCTTCGCACAGTCGGGATCCACTGGAACCGGCGCCACCGGGTCCGCAGGCGCCACCGCGCCGGGCGCGGCCGGCAGCGCCACGGGCACAGCGACCACCGGCAGTCCGGCCACCGGTCAGACCGGCGCCAACATCGGCACCGACAACACCAGCATCGGCTCGGGCAGCAACACCGGCGTAACCGGCAGCACCAGCGCCGGCACCGCGACCAGCCCGACCACGCCGAACGGCACTGACACGGGCATGAGCGCTCCGACCACCGGCAGCGGCACGAGCGGCACCGCCAACACCGGCACCAGCGCCAGCGGCACCGCCACCACCGGCGTGCCCGCCGACAACTCGGCTACCGGCGGCAGCGTCGGCACGACCACGGGCGGCAGCGTGGGCTCGTCCACCGGCACCTCGCGGACCGACACCACCGTCCCCGGCGCCAGCTCGAACGACGCGGCCAACTCGAACACCAACGGCACCAGCAGCACCAACGGAACCAGCAACACCAACAGCGACACGCCGCACCGCTAGCAAATCCGGGCAGGAAACAGGGGCGGGCGCGCGGCACGACTGCGCGTCCGCCCTTGCCTTTGCCCCCGCGCGCCCAGCTCGAGGTCCAATGCCGCTCACCTAAGCGCCGTGCTAGTCCTCGTCCTTGTTTAGGGGCCTCGGTTTCGGGCTGGGCTTGGGGCGAGTGGAAGGGACTCGTTTCGGTCGCGCCTTCCTTCCGTGTCCGGAGTCGCACTCGAGCGTGGGGCCTACTGCTTCAGCAATGTTGAGACAGACGCTTTTCGATGCTCGGGAGATCTGATCGCGCACCCTCGCGTCGACGACCCGCAGTTCATTGACCACCTCCTCTCCAAAAGCACGACGCTGCCGCTAGTTTCACGCGCACGAGAACCATCACCGACACGACTTCGCCCCCGGAAACGAGCACGAGCACGACCACGCTCTCCTTAAGCGGCCTTGGGCCAATAGGTGCTGCTACAGTGCGCGCATGACGCTGCGCACTCTCGGAATCTCCCTCTTGGTGCTGCTCTGCGGCTGCAAGAAGACGCAGGCCGCGCACACCGTCGGGCTGGCGCTCGACGTGGGCGGGCGCGGCGACCAGTCCTTCAACGACGGCGCGCTGCGCGGCCTCGAGACCATGGCGGCCGGCTTGCGCTACACCGCCCGCGGCTACGAGCCGCTGCCCGACGCCGAGTACGCGCTGCCCGGCGACCTGCGCGACCGGCCCTTCCCGCACCTGGGCATTCCGCAGCCGCTGGTGCTCGCCGGCAAGGCGCAGGAGGACTACGAGCCCAACCTGCAACTGCTGGTCGATCAGGGCACCGAGCTCTCCATCGCGGTGGGCTTCATGATGGAGCCGGCGGTGCGGGCGGTGGCGGCGCGCAATCCCAGCGCGCGCTTCTTGCTCCTCGACAGCCCCGTGCTCGACGGCAAGGGCAAGCCGACGGTGCTGCCGAACGTGCGCGCGGTGGTCTTCCGCGAGAACGAAGGCAGCTTCCTCGCCGGAGCGCTCGCGGCCGAGACCACCAAGACGCAGAAGATCGGCTTCGTCGGCGGAATGCAGCTTCCGCTCATCCGCAAGTTCGAGGCGGGCTTTCGCGCCGGCGTGATGCAAGTCAATCCCAAGGCCGAGGTGCTGGTCGCGTACACCGGGACCTTTGACGACGAGAAGAAGGGCGTCGAGATCGGCCAGGACCTCTACGGGCGCGGCTGCGACGTGGTCTTCCACGCCGCCGGGCTCGACGGGCTGGGCGTGATCAAGGCTGCGCAGCAGGCGGGCAAGATGGTCATCGGCGTGGACAGCGATCAGAGCCACGTCGCGCCCAGGAACATCCTCACCAGCATGGTCAAGCACGCCGATGTGGCGGTGTACCTCGCGGTCAAGGACGTGATGGAGGGGAAGTTCGCCGGCGGAGACCTGGTGCTCGGCCTGCGCGAAGGCGGCGTCGGGCTGGCGCAGGTCAACGCCGCGCTGGCTCCGCCCGACGCCATGGCCGACCTCGAGAAGCTGCGCGCGGCTCTCATCGCAGGAAAGGTGACGGCGCCCGCCACCCTCGACGAGCTGGCGAAGTTCGTCCCGGCGGCGCCGGCGGCGCTGGGCCTCGCGCACGCGGTGGCGGCGCATTGACGGGAAGTGGCGCGAGCGCGGCGCTGGAGCTTTTGGGCGTCGTCAAGAAGTTCGGCGGCGTCGCGGCGGTAGACGACGTCTCGCTGCGGGTCGCGCCCGGCGAGGTGCTGGCGCTGGTGGGCGAGAACGGCGCCGGAAAATCCACGCTCATCAGCGTCGCCTGCGGGCTCTACCGCGCCGACCAAGGCTCGGTGCGCGCCTTCGGGAAGACGCTGCCGCCCGGCGATCCCCGCGCCGCCATCGAGGCGGGCCTCGGCGTCGTCTACCAGCACTTCATGCTGGTGGGGCCGCTCACCGTCTGGGAGAACGTGGTGCTGGGCAAGGAGCCGCGGCGCTTCGGCGTGCTGGACGCGGGCCGCGCGCGGCGCGAGGTGGCCGAGGCGGCGCAGCGCTTCGGGCTGACGCTCGACGTCGACGCGCGCATCGAGACGCTGGGCGTGGGCGCGCAGCAGCGGGTGGAGATCGTCAAGCAGCTGTGGCGGGGGGCGCGGGTGCTCATCCTCGACGAGCCCACGGCGGTGCTCTCGCCGCGGGAGGCCGACGAGCTGGTGAAGACCGTCCGCGCGCTGGCCGCC
>JANXXR010000449.1 GCA_025350525.1 Deltaproteobacteria bacterium | reverse complement strand
GCCAGCCGCGGCGGCGCGAACCGGCGCGTGGTCTCGAGGAAGATGCGGTCGGCTACGTCGTCGGCGTGGGGATCCATCGCTCCGCCCATCGCTGCAGGCCGTTGACCACCCGGCCCAGCGCCCGCCCCTTTTCGGTGAGCCGGTACTCGACCCGCACCGGCTGGTCGTCGATGACCCTCCGCTCGACCACGCCAGCGCCCTCCAGCTCCTTGAGGCGGTGGATGAGCATCCGCTCGCTGACCACGTCGAGCGCGGCGGCCAGCTCGCTGTAGCGGCGCGGTTTGTCCTGCAGCTGCTGGAGGATGAGCGCGGTCCAGCGCTTGCCGAGGAGGTCGGCGGCGGACTGGAAGCGGGAGCAGAGCGTGAGCGAGTGGCGTGCGGCCATGGGAAAAGCATAACAGGCCGAATCCGCCCGCGCACGAAAGCATCTGTTACTTACGAAAAGGAAGCTGGTGCCGGATCGTCAGCTCCTTCCCGAACCGCTGCAACCCATCTTCTGGAGGCTCAAAGCCATGCCCGCAACCACCTGGAACATCGACCTCTCGCACTCCGCCATCCACTTCTCCGTCCGCCACATGGTGGTCTCGAAGACCCGCGGCCGCTTCGGCAAGTTCGCAGGTCTGCTCTCGTTCGACCCCAAGAACCCCACCGCCGCCTCGGTCCAAGTCAGCATCGAGCCGGCCACCCTCGACACCGCCGACGCCCAGCGCGATACCCACCTGCGCTCGGCCGACTTCTTCGACGTGGAGAAGTTCCCGCAGGCCAGCTTCAAGAGCACCAGGATCCAGGAACTGGGCGGCGAGAAGTTCAAGGTCACCGGCGACCTGACCCTCCACGGCGTCACCCGCCCGGTGGTGCTCGACGCCAGCTTCGAAGGCCTGGGCAAAGATCCCTGGGGCGGCGAGCGGGCCGGCTTCTCGGCCACCACCACCATCGACCGGAAGGACTTCGGCCTCGAGTGGAACAAGGCGCTCGAGACCGGCGGCCTGCTGGTGGGCGAGAAGGTCGAACTCACGCTTGAGGTCGAGGCTGTGAAGCAGGCCGCGACGGCATCCGCGCAAGCCGGCGCCTGAGAGAAGTCCATCGTCCTTGAAAAGCGACGGGCGCGGTGGGTTTCCCCTTCCGCGCCCGCCTCGCAGGTGGGCTGGTGCGCTTACTCTGACTCAACCTGCGCGCTCTGCGCGTTGACGATCTGCGCCTGCCGGCCGCCGCTGCGGTTGTCGTAGTCGATGACCATCAGCCCCGCCGGAGTCGACTTCGGCCACTCGGCCGCGTTGACCGTCAGGGCGAACGTCGCGAAGCTGTTCGGGTTGATCGGCGCCGTCAGGGCCGACACCTGCAGCGCCGGAGCGAACGCGTTGTAGGTTCCGAAACCCGGCAGGAGACTGGCCGATCCGTCGAAGTAGTCGAAGCCCGCAGCAGCGTAGTTGAAGCGCGGGCTCGAGGCCGTCAGGCCCAGCTCCGATGCCTGGACGAACGCGCGCAGGATCGAGCCTCCGGTCGGCGCATCGACAAGGCGCGCTACTCCGCCGATGATGTGGCCGGTCGCGTCGATCGTGACACTGACCATGGTGCCAGCCAGTGACGAAAGACCGACGCGTCCCGCGTCGAGCAGGATGACCGTGCGGTTGCCAGTGTTGAGCGGGTCGGCACCGCCGGCGGTGTCCACCCCGATGTCGAACTCGTTCGGGGCCGGGTTGGTAAAGTGATTGAAGGTGTTGATCGCAAACGTCAGCGTCGCGTCGGTGCCCGTGATGCCGGTTGCACGGACGCCGGCTGCGCGGACGTCGGTCTGCTTCGCGCCCGACGGCTTGGTCGTCGACTGGCCCAGGCTATAGAAGCCGGGCAGCCCGGGATAGCCGCCGAGGAAGTTCGACACGTACAGCTTTGCGTTCGGGCGCGACGGACCGAAGTTGCCGTCGGTGAACGAGAAGACGTTCGAGCGGACCCGCGGCACGATGTAGAACGGCAGGTACAGGCTGACGCCGTTGTTGTCGCCGCGCACGGGCGTGAGCGTGACGTAGCCCGAGATGTCGCGGAAGTTGATCAAGCCCGGGGCTACCGTGTCGTGCGATCCGCCGACCGCCGCCGCCGGGATCCGCAGCGTCACCGCGAGATCCTCCTCGTCGCGCGGACCAATCGTGAGGTGCGAGCGGTTCGCCTTGACCTGCACGCCGGCTCCGCCGTGGGTGATGGTCGTCGAGACGTCGAACCGGGCCGCCGACCTGCCGTGGTTCCGCAGCTGGACCTCGTGGGAGGCGCGATGGTCGCTGAGGAACTCGGCGAAGCCGAACGAGAGCGGGTTGGGGTTGTCGTCGTCGCTGCGGGCAACCACCTGGGTGCGGGTCGCGCCGATCGCCTGCACCAGGCCCGACCCCTCGAGGCGAGGATCGTAGTCGTTGAGCGCGGTCGGATCGGCGGTCTGCATAACGGCCGCGCGCTGGTCCTGGGACGACCAGTCGCTGTGCGCCTGGCGGACCAGTGCGGCGACGCCCGCGATGTGCGGCGTGGCCATCGAGGTGCCGGAGAAGGCGGCTCCCTCGCTGCCGGTCGCGATCGCGGTCGAGACGATCGAAACGCCCGGAGCGCTGACGCTGGGCTTGAAGTAGTCGTCGACGGAGCGCGGGCCGCCCGAGCTGAAACCGGCCACGGTGCGGTACGTCGGGCTGACGATGAACTGGTTGGTGGCGATGGCGCTGGAAGCGGCAATGAGCTTGGCCGCGTCGGCGGAAGGCGCCGTGCGAGAGCTCGGGCCGTTCACGCCGAAGAAGGGGATGGTCACGTCGCCGAACGGGTTGGTCGCCGGGTCGCCGCCCCGGATGGTGCCTTCGAAGGGCGGATATCCGGCTCCGGTGTTGAGCAGCGCGACCGCGGCGGCGCCGTACTTCTGGCCGGCGCCGGCGCGGAAGACGCGCGCGCCGCTCGAGGGGGAATCGCACCACGCCGGCGCGCCGCGGATGACCACCACCAGCGCACCGGTGACGTCCACACCGCCGTTGGTCGCCGGGTTCCAGTCCGCCTCCTTGCAGCCGTTCGAGACGCTGTTGTCGTTCGGCTCGCCGTTGAGGCCGGTGTACCGCAGCACCACGATCTTCGAATAGGCGGTGCCGTCGGCCAGCGCGGCGGCGTTCGAGTTCTGCACCACGATGGAGGCGCCGGAGGGGCTCAGGGCCAGCGAGACGCCGGGAAAGCCCGGACGGTGGTCCATGGCGGCGGCGGTGATCACGCCGTTCCCCGAGGCGGGCGAGCTGGTGTAGTACGGCGTCGGGCCGGCGTTGCCCGAGGCGGCGACGACGATGAGGCCCGCCTTGGCGGCATTGTGCGCCGCCTGGGCGTCCGAGCTGTCGGCGTCTCCGAAGTTGGCGCCGAGCGACATGCTGATGACGTCCATGCCGTTCTTCATCGCCCAGTCGATGGCTTCGGTGACCACGTTGGTCGAGCCACTGCAGCCGAAGACGCGCACCGCGTACAGATCCGCCTCGGGCGCGACGCCAGGGCCGATCTTGAACTTGTTCTTCGTGTACGCCGCCGCGTTGTACGGCCCGGTGTACGTCTTGCCGTCGGCGGTGACGCCCAGGCCCGTCGCCGTGCCGGCGGTGTGGCTGCCGTGGCCGCCGCAGTCGAGCGGGTTGCCGTCGGGCACCGGCGTGTTGCTGCCGGTGTAGGCGTCGCCGACCAGGTCGGTGCCGCCCTTCACCTTCGGCGCACCGGCGCCGAACAGGCTCGCGGGTGCCGGGGCCGCGTCGTTGGGGCAGGCAGTGAATCCGGCGGCGCGCGGGTCGGCGCCGCAAGCCGCGACGTAGTCAGCGGGAGTGCCCGGGCCGCCGAAGTTCGCGTGCGTGTAGTCGACGCCGGTGTCGATGATGGCGACCTTGACGCCCTTGCCCGTCGCGCTGGGCGTCGCGCCCCAAGCGGTCGGCGCGCCGATGAAGGGCACGCTGGTGGCGTTGGCATGCTCGTAGTTTCGGACTGGCAGCACCTGCACCACGCCCGGAAGTCTCGAGAGCCGCATGAGCTCCCGGCGAGAAACCTCGATCTTGACGCCGTTGAAGGCGTGCGCGAAGCGGGCCAGCACCTTGCCGCCGGCGGCCTCGATGTGCGGCAGGATCGACCGGTGCTCCGCCTCGACCTTTGCCTCGACCAGGTTGCGCTGCGCTCGCGAAAGCGCCTGGTTGGGGGCCTGCGCTTGGGCGACCGCGACCGGTTGCTCGGATAGCTTGAGGACCACGAGCACCCGCTCATCGCCGCCGCTGTTGATCAGCGCGTCCGGACTGACGGCGAACACCTGCTCGTCGCCGGTCTTCTCCAGAGTGTTGTCTTGGGCGAGCGCGATGGATGAGAAGAGTACGCAGACGAAAGGCGCTCCGAGGAGCGAGCGATACCGGGCAGGCATGGGGTTCCCCCTGAAGGCGACGGGCAGGCAAGCGCCAGAAACCTTGCCAGGGTGGGGCAAGTCAAGCCCCCCTGCGTCCAGGTGGACGACAAACGGGTGGAAAATTGAATAAGGGTTGGGACTTAGAACGTGCCCTTTTCGCGGTACGCGCCCCAGACCTTGCGGAAGACGTCGCAGACTTCGCCGAGAGTGCAGTAGGCCTTCACCGCCGCCAGCACCGGCGGCATGAGGTTGGCCGACCCGCGGCAGGCGTCCTCGACGGCGCGCAGCTTCTCCTGCACGTCGCGCTGCGACCGGCTGCGCTTCACCGCCTGCAGTCGCTCGATCTGCCCCTGCGTCACCGCCTCGTCGATCTTCAGCGTCGGAATCGGCTCGCCCTTATCGCTCTTGAAGGCATTGACGCCGACGATCTTGCGCTCGCCCGAATCGACCTCGCGCTGCCACTGGTACGCGCTGTCCGCGATCTCGCGCTGCGGATAGCCCTCCTCGATGGCGCGGATGATGCCGCCCATCCGATCGATCTTGCCGAGGATCTCCATGCACCGCTTCTCGGTCTCGTCGGTGAGGTACTCGACGAGGTAGGAGCCCGCCAACGGATCGACCGCGCGGTCGACTCCGCTCTCGTGGGCGATGATCTGCTGCGTGCGCAGCGCGATGGTCACCGACTCTTCGGTGGGCAACGCGTAGGTCTCGTCCAGCGAGTTGGTGTGCAGCGACTGCGTTCCACCGAGCACCGCGGCCAGCGCCTGCAGCGCGACCCGCACCACGTTGTTGTACGGCTGCTGCGCGGTCAAGGAGACGCCGGCCGTCTGCGCGTGCGTGCGCAGCATCAGGCTGAGCGGCTTTCGGGCGCCGAACTTCTCCTTCATGATCCGCGCGTAGATGCGCCGGGCGGCGCGGAACTTGGCGATCTCCTCGAAGAAGTCGTTGTGCACGTCCCAGAAGAAGCTCAGCCGGGCGGCGACGTCGTCGACATCCATGCCCCGCTTGACGCACTCCTCGACGTAGCCGAAGCCGTCGGCCAGGGTGAAGGCCAGCTCCTGGATCGCGGTCGCCCCGGCTTCGCGGATGTGGTAGCCGCTGATCGAGACCGGGTGCCAGCGCGGCATGTGCTTCGCCGTGTACTCGATCATGTCCACCACCACGCGGGTGGCGGGCCGCGGGCCGACCACCCACTCCGTCTGGGCGATGTATTCCTTGAGCACGTCGTTCTGGATGGTGCCGCCCAGCTTCTCCTGCCCGATGTTCTGCTGCTCGGCCACCGCGATGTAGCTGCAGAGCGCGAAGATGGCGCTGGCGTTGATGGTCATCGAGGTGGTGACCCGGTCGAGCGGGATGCC
The DNA here is from genome assembly GCA_025350525.1 of Deltaproteobacteria bacterium. Lineage (GTDB taxonomy): Bacteria > Myxococcota > Myxococcia > Myxococcales > 40CM-4-68-19 > 40CM-4-68-19. The sequence goes on along the minus strand of JANXXR010000449.1, from coordinate 2,924 downwards.
GCTGAAGAGGACCTCGAAGTCTTTCAGCGTCGAGACGGCGACGCCTTCTTTGCCGACCTCGCCGCGCGACATCGGGTGGTCGGCGTCGTAGCCCATCAAGGCCGGCATGTCGAAGGCGGTCGAGAGCCCGGTCATGCCGTGCTCGAGCAGGTACTTGAAGCGCCCGTTGGTGTCCTCGGGCGAGCCGAAGCCGGCGAACTGGCGCATGGTCCAGAGGCGGCCGCGGTACATGGTCGGCTGCGGGCCGCGGGTATAGGGGTACTGACCGGGGAATCCCAGGTCGCGCTGGTACTGCTCCACCTCGGCGGCGCTGGGCTCGCCCACGTCGGCGGGCGTCAGCAGATCCGGGATGGGGATTCCGGAGTCAGTCTGGAAGCGGGCCTGGCGCAGCGGGCTCTTGCCGATCGCGCGCGCCAGATCCTGCTTGCTCCACTCTTCCTTCGCCTGCTGAAGACGATCCTTGGGCTCTGCCATGAGCCGCAGATAACACGCCACGCCCCTCCCAGCCACCGACGCCGCGGCGACGGTTTGCTGTCGCACGGACAATCGCCTGCCTGCCTGCGGTACAACCGCGCCATGCGCCGCAAGCTTCTCCTCGCCCTCTTCGCGGTGCCGCTGCCGGGGGCGCTTTGGGTGCTCTGGAAATGGAGCCAGCACCACGGCGCGCTGCTCAACCGGGCCGACTACACGCTCTACATCGCAACGGCCCGGCTGGCCCTGGACGAGGGCTGGCATCATCTCTACGACATCGAGGCGCAGCGGCGCGTCTGGCAGCAGTTCCCGGGCCTCCGGTTCTGGCCCAACGTCTACACGCCGACGCTCACGGTCTTCGTGCTTCCCTTCACGCAGCTGTCGCTCGACCTCGGCTACGCGCTCTGGTGCACGCTGCTCCTGGCCGGCCTCCTCCTCGCCTGGTGGCTCCTGGCCGGGGGCGACTGGCCGGCACGCCTGGCGCAACTTCCTTTGGCCTTGGTCACCTGGCCGGTGGTGAGCGGGCTCTGGCTGGGGCAGGTCCTCGCCCTGCAGATCGGAGTGTTCGCCCTCGCCTGCCATGCGCTCCGCCAAGGTCGTGAGCGGACCGCCGGAGCGCTGCTCGCGGTCGTCGTCCTCAAGCCGCAAGGGATGCTGCTGGTGCCGCTGGCGCTGCTCGCGGCCGGCAAGACGCGGCTCTTCACCACCTGGGCTTTGTGCGTGGCGCTCATCGGCGCGGCCACGCTGGCACTGATCGGCTTCGACGGCGCGCTCGCCTACCTGCACAGGCTCGACTATGCGCAATCACACCTCGCGGAATACGTGGTGCCCTGGACGGTCTCGCTCGGCCGGCGATTCGAAGGCGTGCAGCTGCGGCTGATCGAGCTGGGGGCGGTAGCAGCGGTGCTGGTCGCGGCAGTCCGTCACCGCGACCAGCCGGAGGTGGCCATGGCGGCGGGACTGGTCGGATCGCTGGTCGCCTCGCCCTACCTTCATCTCGAGGATTTCATGCTGCTGGTTCCGGCGGGATGGCTCCTGCTGCGCGCGGCCCCGGGCCCGGCCACCGCCGCCGTCCTGCTGCTGGGCGTCGCCGCCATGGCGGCCTCCGTGAATGATCGCGTGGGTGGACGCTGGATCCTGCTTTATGTCTGCCTGCTCTTGCCGGCGCTGGCCGCGCTGCCGCCGCGCCGCCCGGCTGGTGCTAATCCTTGAGCACCTCACGGGCGATGACGAACCGCTGCACCTCGCTGGTGCCCTCGTAGATGGTGGTCACCCGCGCGTCGCGGTAGTGCCGCTCGGCGGGGAATTCGTCGAGGTACCCGTAGCCGCCGTGGATCTGCACGCCGACGTCGCAGGCCTTGTTGGCCTTCTCGCTGGCGAAGACCTTGGCCATCGAGGCCTCGCGCGTGAAGGGCTGTCCCGCTTCCTTGAGCCCCGCGGCGCGCAGCACCAGGAGGCGCGCGGCGTCCAGCTCGGTGGCGCAGTCCGCGATCATGAAGCGGATCGCCTGATAGTTGGCGATGGGTTGCCCGAAGGCCTGCCGATCCCGCGCATACCGCACCGCCGCCGCCAGCGCCGCCTCGCCGATGCCCACCGCCTGCGCCGCGATGCCGACCCGCCCGCCGTCCAGCGCGGCCATGGCGATGTGGAAGCCCTGCCCCGGCGCGCCCAGCAGGGCTGCGGCCGGCAGCCGGAGGTCTTCAAAGGTCAGCGGCACGGTGCTCGAGGCGCGCAGCCCCATCTTGTCTTCGTGCTTGCCGACGTGCAGCCCGCGCGCGCCGCCCTCGACCAGAAAACAGCTGATGCCCTTCGAGCCGGCGACGCCGGTGCGCGCCCAGACGATGATCACGCCCGCCTGATCGCCGGAGGTGATCCACTGCTTGCTGCCGTTCAGCACCCAATCGTCGCCGTCGCGTCGGGCGCTGGTGCGCAGCGAGGCGGCGTCGGATCCGCTGTGCGGCTCGGAGAGCGCGTAGCTCGCGGCCGCGAAGCGCCCAGAGGTGATCTCGGGAACGTAGCGACGCTTCTGCTCAGGCGTGCCGAAGCGCACCAGCGTCTCCGCCACCATGTTGTTGACCGCCATGGTCACCGCGGTCGAGGCGCAGCCCTGCGCGATCTCCATCATCGCCAGCACGTAGGAGACCGCGCCGGCCTGCGCCCCGCCCAGCTCCTCGGGGACGTTGACGCCCATCAGGCCCAGCTCGGCCAGCTCGCGCAGCTGCGCGCGGGGGAAGCGGGCCTCCCGATCCAGCGCGGCGGCGACGGGCGCGAGCGACTTCTGCGCGTAGCTGCGCGCGGCCTGCTGCACCATCTGCTGGGCTTCGGTCAGTTCGAACATGCGCCGGAGTTACCCGCGAAGCCGCCGCGGGTCAACGACGGCGATCAGGTTTCGCTTGCAGGCGTATAGGCGCCCGGCCGGGAGACGACCTTGTACATCTTCTCGAATTCGGAGG
>JANXXR010000411.1 GCA_025350525.1 Deltaproteobacteria bacterium | reverse complement strand
AGGAGCCGAGGCAAGCGGCGGCGCCGTCCGCGCTCTCCGCCAAGACCACCACGCCCGGGCAGACCCGCCCGAAATCGCAGGGCACCAGCCCGGTGCCGCCGCAGGTGACCGCCGCTGCCGAGGCGAAGGGCAAGGCGATGGATCTCGGAGAGATCGACAGGTATCTCGCCGGGCTGGCCAAGCCGAGTTAGTTTGGTCCCACGATGTTGGGTCGTGTGCTCTTCGCGCTGGGCCTTGCGGCCGCCGTCATCGCCGGTGCGGCGGTCGCGGTGGCGCGCACCGACTTCGTCTCCAACAACCTCTGCGCCTACGCGGTCGCCACCATCGAGGAAGCGACGGCGGCGCGGGTGAAGGTGGCCCGCTGCTCGGTGGAGCCGGGCGTGGGCAAGGTGACCATCGAAGGGCTGCAGGTCGGCGATCCCGGCGGCCGCATCGAGGTCCGCATCGTGCGCGTCTTCGCGCAGGTGGTGGTGCGGCCCCTCCTGCAGCGTGTGCGGCTGGAGCGGCTGGAGATCGATCACCCCGAAGTCCACATCGCGCTCGACCAGGCGGGCTCGTCCCCGCCCAGCGGCGGCCAGTGCCTGCCCGACGTGCTCGAGCGATTCGAGTTCGGCCGCGTGCAGGTGCGCAAGGCCAGCTTCGAGCTCACGGCCGCGGGCCTCCATGTCCAGGTGCCGCGCGTCTCGGTCAGCATCAAGGGGCAGAAAGGGCAGCTGGCGGTCAAGGTGGCCACCCATGGCGGCAGCGTGCAGCTGCCGGGCCGCACCATCGGCCTGATCGCCACCCGCACCGCGGGCTCGGTCGATCTGCGCGGCGCCGGCGCCGTCCAGCTGGAGCGCGCCGACCTGATCGGCACCGAGGCCAGCGCCTTCCTCAAGGGCACGCTGCAGGGCATCTGCGATCCGCAGATCGAAGTCTCGGCCAACCTGCGCGCCGACAACCTGGAAACTGCGGCGCAGCAGCTCTTGCCCGGCGTGCTCCGGGGCGTGAAGGGCGCGCTCTCCGCCGACGCCACCGTGACGGTGACGCGGGGCAAGCCAAAGGTCAGCGGCGACCTGCGCGTCAAGGGCCTCGCCCTCGAGGGCTTCTTGCCCGGCGACGCGCGGCTGCGCTTCAACGTCACGCCGGCGCGCCTCCGGATCGATCGGCTCGAGCTACCCATGGGCCGGGGCGGCGCGGTCACCGGCGCCATCGAGCTGGGGCTGGTCGAGTCGGCGCTGCCGGTGACCGCCGACCTCTCGCTGCAGAACCTCGAGCTGCAGGAGCTTCTGCGCAAGCTGGGCGTGCCCCACAGCATGGTGGTGCTGCGCGCCTCGGGCCGCGCGCAGGCGCGAGGCACGCTCTTGCCGCTGCAGCTGACCGGCGAGACCAGCTTCGAGATCGCCGACTTTGCCGTGCTGGACGTGCCCTACCACCATCGCGGCGCCAAGCGGATGTTCGAGTTCTCCCGCGGCAAGCTCCTCACCGCGCTCTCCATCGACAAGGACAAGGTGACGCTGCGGCGGGCCACCATCGAGTCGGGGGCCTCGCGGGTCGAGGTGCAGAGTACTTTTTTCACCGACCTGAGGAAGGGCATGCAGCTGCTCGGGCACGCCGAGGCGCTCGACCTCGACGACTTCCGCGGCCACCTCGGCCCCATTCCGGTGCGCGGCAAGCTCACGTTCTCGGCCAAGGTCTCCGGGCCGTACCAGGATCTGCAGATCGACAGCAGCACCGCCGTCCACGATCTGCACTTCATGGATCTCGCCTTGGGCGAGGTCTCGACGCAGCTGAACTTCGGCACCAAGGCGATGCGGCTCACCCTCGATCAGATCCAGGGCCGCAAGGATCGCAGCTCGTATCTCGGGCGCGTGGCCATCGAGGTCGGGCCAGATGAGATGCCGGCCGAGGCGCACCTCGAGGTTTCGGACGGGTACCTGCACGACCTGGTGCAGCTCGCGGTGGGCCTGGTGCCGACGCTCTCGACGGTGCAGGACGAGAAGGACGTGGACGGGCACGTCACCGGCGTCATCGACTTGAAGGGGCCCATCGCCGCTCCCGACGGCACCGCCACCCTGCAGCTGGATCAGGTCTCGCTCTGGGAGGAGCAGTTCGACCACGGCAAGGCGCGCTTCACCTTGCACGGGCAGGAAGAGCGGCTGCAGATCGAGAACCTCGAGCTCCACCACGGCGACGCCACCCTGGAGGTGGCGGGGCGGTTCGGTCCCGACTGGCAGCTCGACCTGGACGCGCGCACCGAGGACTTCACGCTCGCCGATCTCGACTCCGCCGCCGCCGCGCAGCTGACGGGTCCGCTGCAGGCGGTGGCGCACGTCGGCGGCGTCGCCTCCCATCCGCTCATCCGCGCGGGGCTGAAGTTCCAAGGCGGCCGCGCGGGCAAGGCGCTGTTGGGCGACGGCGACCTCGCCCTCAAAGTCGACGGCAAGGCGATGACCTGGCACGGCACCGTCGGCACCCACGCGATGAAGGGCGAGGCGCAGCTGCTCGGCGACTTCCTCTACACCTGCGGCTTCACGCTCCACCTGCCCGAGCTGAAATCCTACGCCGACGTCTTCGCGCCGGAGGCGGAGATCCAGAGCGGCTCGCTCTCGGCGCAGGTCGAGCTGAGCGGGTCGCTCCTCGCCTGGCGCAAGAGCGCAGGGATGGTGACGCTGACGCAGCTGCGGCTCCTGCGCAGCGAGATGTCCTTCGAAAACGACGGCCCGGCGCAGCTCTCCTTCGGGCCCGAGGGCGTGCAGATCCAGAAGCTGGCGCTGCGGGCGCCGTACACCACCGCGCAGCTCTCGGGCAGCCGCGGCAGCGACGGCAAGCTCGACCTGCGCCTCTCGGCCAGCCTCGACGGGCGCCTCTTGCAGGGCCTGGTGCCCGATCTCGAGCACGCCTCTGGAACCTTCCTCGTGCAGGCGGCGGTGGGCGGGACGGCGAAGTCGCCCACCGTGCTCGGCAACCTGCGCCTCGAGGACGGCGCCCTCAGCCTGCGCGGCCTGCCGGTGGCGGCGC
>JANXXR010000044.1 GCA_025350525.1 Deltaproteobacteria bacterium | reverse complement strand
CGGATGGCACGGACCGATTCTGGTGGACCAGGGCTTCCTCTCGCACCTGGGCTGGGGCTTCGCGGTGCCGCTCCTCGGCTACTGGCTGGGCGGGCCGCGCTGGCTGAAGATCGTCGGCGCGCTCTGGGTGCTGCACGCGCTCTACCGCGAGCTGATCGAAGAGGCGCTGGAGGCCACCACCGTCTCCGACCTCGTCTCCCGCTGCGCGCCGGTGCTGATCCTGGTGGCCATCGACTGGGCCCGCTCGCGCCGGGCCGCGCTTCAGCCCGCCAGCCGCTGAGCGCCGCCGCCAGCGACGAGACTTCCAAGACGCGCCGGATCCATCTAAGGTGCGCCCGCCATGAGCGACCGTCCCATCACCTACCGCGACGCCGGCGTCGACAGCGACGAGGGCGACGCCCTGGTCGAGCGCATCAAGCCCCACGCCAGGCGGACCATGCGCCCCGAGATCCTCGCCGGCATCGGCGGCTTCGGCGGCCTCTTCCAGATCCCCAAGGGCTACCAGGAGCCGGTGCTGGTGGTCGGCACCGACGGCGTCGGCACCAAGCTCAAGCTCGCCTTCCTCGCCGGCAAGCACGACACCGTCGGCATCGACCTCGTCGCCATGAGCGTCAACGACGTGGTGGTCTGCGGCGCCGAGCCGGTGGTCTTCCTCGACTACTTCGCCACCAGCCGCCTGCGCGCCGCCGAGGCGGAGCAGGTGGTCAAGGGCATCGCCGAAGGCTGCCTGCGCGCGGGCTGCACCCTCATCGGCGGCGAGACGGCGGAGCTGCCCGGCTTCTACCAGGAGGGCGAGTACGATCTGGCGGGGTTCTGCGTCGGCGTGGTCGAGAAGGATCGCATCCTCGACGGCTCGCGGGTGCGGGCGGGCGACGCGGTCATCGGCCTCGTTTCCTCCGGCCTGCACTCCAACGGCTTCTCGCTGGCGCGCAAGGTCTTCGAGGACAAGCTCGCGCCGCAGCTGATCGAAGAGCTGCTGGTGCCGACGCGCATCTACGTGAAGGACTGCCTCGCGCTGCGCGAGTCCATCGACGTCCACGCCTTCGCGCACATCACCGGCGGGGGACTGCCGGGCAACCTGCCGCGGGTCCTGCCGGCGGAGCATCGCGCGGTGCTGCGCCGCGGGAGCTGGCCGGTGCCGGCCATCTTCGAGCGCATCCAGAAGGCCGGCAACGTCGCACCAAGCGAGATGCTGCGGACTTTCAATCTGGGCGTGGGCATGTGCGTCGTGGTCCGCAAGCGCGACGCGCAGGACGCCATCCTGGCACTTAAAGACCGCGGGCAGGAAGCGTTCGAGATCGGCGCCATCGAGGCGGCGCCCGGGCTGGCCGAGCCCGAGGTCGTCGTGCAGGGATGATGCGGTTAGGCGTCCTTGCCTCCGGGTCGGGGTCCAACTTGCAGGCCATCCTCGACGCTTGCGCGCAGAAGGCCATTCCGGCGGAGGTGGCCGTGGTGGTCTGCAACGTCGCCGGGGCCAAGGCACTGCAGCGGGCCGAGTCCGCGGGAGTGCCAGCCGTGCTCCTCGCGCACGGGCAGTTCCCCACCCGCGACGCCTACGACGCGGAGCTGGTGGCGCTCCTGCGCAGGCACCAAGTGGACCTGGTCTGTCTCGCCGGCTTCATGCGGCTGATCACACCGGTGCTGTTGTCAGCTTTTCAGAATAAGGTACTCAATATCCACCCTTCCCTCCTGCCCGCTTATCCCGGACTTCACGCCGCCCGCAAGGCGCTGCAGGCCGGCGCGCGCGTCTCCGGCTGCACGGTGCACATCGTAGACGAGGGGACCGACACCGGGCCCATCGTCGTGCAGGCGGCAGTGCCCGTCCTCGACGGCGACACCGAGGAGACGCTGGCTGCCCGCATCCTCGCGCAGGAGCACCGCTGCTATCCCCGCGCCATCGCGCTCTTCGCGCAGGGCCGGGTCGAGCTCGACGGACGCCGCGTCCGCCTGCGCGCGCCGCAGGGAGATCCGGCCCGCACCCTCTCTTCTCCTGAGCTCTTCGACTGATGGCGACCGCTCCCAAGACGGCAGCCAAGAAGGTCTACGACGTGGCCGTGCTGGGCCCCGACGTGGGCGGCGCGGTGGCGGCGGCGCTCTCCGCCAAGAGGGGACTGCGCACTCTCTTGGCGCCGCTCTCGCCGGTCGCGGCAGCGCGGGAGAGCGAGGGCTGGCTCCTGCCTTCGGCGCATCCGATGATCCCCCCCCTGCGCCAACTCACCGGCGCCATGGGCGCCCTCGACGAGTTGGGGCTGAGCGCGGATCTGCAGCGGCTGGCGGCGGCGACGCAGGGCGCGTTCCAGATCCTGGGCGAGAAGCTGCGCCTCTCGCTGCCCGCCGATCCGGCGCGGCGCAAGAGCGAGCTGCGGCGCGAGCTGGCGGGCGTGGCCGCCTCCGAGGCAGAGGCGGCGCTCGACTCCCTCGAGCGGTTGGGCCGGCCGTGGGACGCCTTTCTCATCGAGCCGCCGCCCTGGCCGCCGCGCGGATTCTTCGAGCGCAGGCGGGTCCACAAGATGGCGCCCGTGCCACCGGCGCTGCCCGAGGGGCTCATCGGCGAATGCCTCGCGGCGCTGGCGCCCTTTGCCGCCTCGCTGGTGGGCGACACCGCGCCCGAGGCCACCGCGCGCGAAGCAGCGGCCCTCCTGCGCGCGCCGCTGCGGCTCTGGGGCGGGACGGCGCAGCTCGCCGAGCTGTTGCGCAAGAAGGCGATGGAAGCCGGGGGCGACGTGGTGGAGGGAGACGCCGCCGAGCTTCGCCTCGATCGCAAGGGCGTCACCTTTCTCCTCGGCGGAGCGGAGGTCCACGCCAGCTGCGTGGTGCTGGCCTGCGGCGCCGACCGCATCGCCGCGCTGGCGCAGGGCGGCGGCCGCACCGAGCGGAAGATGGCCGAGGAGGCCGCGCTGCCGGTGGCGCGCAAAGTGACGCTGGCGCACTACGTGGTGCGGGCCGAGGGGCTGCCCCTCGCCCTGGAAGAAGCGGCGCTCCTGCTCGGCCACACCATGGGCCCCTTGGTGATCTCGTCCTTGCCCGCCCGGCGCGCCAAGGGAGACGGACTGGGCGAGCGGCTCTTGACCGTCGCCCGCGTCTCGGACGCAGGCTTCTCCGACGCGGAGGGACTCTTGGCGTCGGTGCGGGCCGCGCTCGAGCCGGTGCTGCCCTTCTTCGACCGCCACATCGTCCACCAGTCGGCCGACCTGAACCCGCAGCCGGGCCACCCGATCCTGCGGCCCCACGACGACGTCGAGGGCATTGGCTTGCGTCCGATCTCCCAAGCGCACGAGCGGGTGCTCTTCGCCTCCGCGGCGACCTATCCGGGCTTCGGCCTCGAGGGGCAGATCCTCGCCGCCCGGGCTGCCGCCGACCAGGCGCTGGCGCTCTCGGGCCGCAAATCCGTCAGCGCCGTCTAGCCCTTGACTTCGGCGGCGGTTTGGGGCAATCAACGCCTCCCTTTTTCGGAGTCGGTCAAATGGCTTTCAAGTGCGATCTCTGCGGCAAGGGCCCCCTGGTCGGTAACCAGGTGAGCCACGCCAACAACAAGACCAAGAAGCGGACCCTGCCCAACTTGCAGCGCGTCCGCGCGGTGGTGGACGGATCGCACAAGCACCTGCGCGTCTGCACCCGCTGCCTGAAGGCCGGCAAGGTCACCAAGGCCGCGTAGGCGGCGTCGGTTCTTCTTGGCGCGGCGCTCCTCACCAGGGGGCGCCGCGTCGCGCTTCGGGAGCAGGAGGATTCACCATGGCGGCTGGCAACGGAAGCGCCCTGCTCGAGGTCCGCACCTTGCGCAAGGCGCTGCGCGAGGCGCGGGGCAAGCAGAAGCTGGACCTCTTGCTCTCGACCGACGCGCCGCAGAAGCTGATCCGCTCGCTGCCGCCCGAGGACCTCTACCTCGCGCTCCTCGACATCGGCCCCGACGACGCGGCGGAGATCGTCTCGATGGCGACGCCGGAGCAGTTCCGCCACTTCGTGGACATGTCCGCCTGGCGCGGCGGCGACGAGGGCCCGCGCACCACCGAGGCGCTGCGCTGGCTGCGGCTCTCCCGCGAGGGCGGCGGTAACGACGGGCGCATGCGCTTTCGGGCGCAGCTCTCGGGACTGGACGTCGAGCTCCTCGCGCTCCTGCTGCGGCGCGGGATGACCGTCTACGACCTGGGCGAGGATCTCGATCCGCAGCCGCAGAATCCGGCCCTCGCCTTCTACACGGCGGACCGGCGCTTCCTGCTCGAGTTCGCCAGCGAAGCCGAGTTCACCGCCATGCGCCAGCTGATCGAGGCGCTCTACGAGCGCGACGAGGGCGCGGCGGGCCGGCTCATCGAGGCGACGCGCTGGGAGCAGTCGGCGGAGTTGGAGGAGGCGGCGCGGCGCTGGCGGGACGGCAGGCTGCGCGACCTGGGCGTGCCCGACTTCGAGGAGGCCATCTCGTTCTACGCGCGGCCCGCCTCGCGCGCGGCGCCCGAAGCTTTTGCGGCGGCGCCGCAGACGCAGGCCCTCACGGCTCCGCGGCAGAACCTGCTCGAGGCGGCGCTGGAGCAGCTTTTTGGCGACGACCTCGAAGTGGCCGAGGAGGCGGTGGTCTACGCCGCCAACGCGGCGCTGGTCGCCAACCGCGTCCCGCTCGACGATGCGGACGAGGTGCGCGAGCAGCTGGCCGACGCGCGGGCCGCGCTCTCGCTCGGGCTCGAGCTCTTGTCGTCGGGAGATCCGGTGCGGGCGGCGCGGCTCCTGGTGGAGCTGCCCATCCGCCAGCTCTTCCAGACGGCGATGGGCGAGGCCTACCGCCTGCAGACGCGCGCCCGCAAAGTGGCGCAGGCGGCGCGGCTGCCGCAGGCGCAGAGCGCGACCTTGCTCGACGAGCCGATGGAGAGCGCGGTACAGGCGCTGCTCAAGCCGCGGCCGCTGTTCCACGAGCCTGGCCGGCGCAAGGCGCGGGCCTTCGCGTCGCGGGCCGATCTGGCCGCGGCCGACGCCCTCCTCGACGAAGCGGAGGCGACGGTCGCGGTCCTCGACTCGCTGGGTATTCCGCCCGCGGTGCTGGGGCCCAAGGCCGACGAAGCGGGCGTCGGCGCCGCGACGCTCAAGGCCAGCGGCGCGGTGCGGGCGCTGATCGAATCGCAGCTCGCCGGGACGCCGCTCTCGCTGCAGGGGACGGGCGACGAAAATCGCCCCTTGGCAGCGGGCTTCGCACAGAAGCTGGACGAAGCGTTGCAAAACGCTACAGCGGGGCCTCGTTCCGGCCCCCCTGCGCGCGCCGCCCAACGGCTCCGGGATTTTTTGATCCGCTGATTCAGGGCCGTTTTCCCGCTGTCCGACGACGACTGAGCGCGGCCTTACTTCCGGCTCGACCGGTCGAACTCGTAGCCGATCTCGAGGTCGACGTCGCCGCCCCAGAGGTTCTTCATCTCGCCCAGCGCCGGGTCCGCCTGCCAGCTGCGGAAGACGCGCGCGTTGATGAAGAAGATCCAGAGCAGGTGCAGCCGGGCAGCGCCGTAGACGAGCGTGTTGTCTCCGAGCAGCCGGGCGGTGTCCACCGGCGCGCCGTCGAAGCTGCGGCGGTAGAACGAGGCGAAGAACTGCAGCCACGCGTACGCCGGGTACTCGAGGTGCAGGGTCAGGTTGCGCGACCCGACGATCTTTTCCTGCGCGGTGCAGGCGCTACAGATGTCGGCGGGCCCGGCCACGTGGAACGAGTCCTCGTACGCCGCCATCAGCGCGAGGCCGTTGTTGTACTGGTACGCGGCTTCCAGGTAAAAGCCGGCCCGCTTGTGGGCGGCGTCGCGGTTGAGGATGGTGCGCAGCTTGGGCTGGTAGCCGGGGTCGGCCTTGCCGGTGATGAACTGGTACTTCTGCACCTCGTAGAAGGTGTCGAAGTAGCCGGGCAGGTAGTTGCCGTCGAAGTAGCGGCCCTCGACCACGACGCGGAAGGCGTGGACCTTGACCTCGCCCGCGTTGAACCGCCCCAGCATGCCCAGGGTCAGCCCGCCGCCGCCGCTGGCCTTGGCGCCGACGCCGGTGGGGTTCGAGATGTCGAGCAGCCGCGAGTAGTCGAGGTACGGCTTCAGGTCGGAGTTCTCGGTCTTGAGGATCTTGCTCTCCAGATCGACGCCCACCACCTGCGCGCGCCGCGTCTCCTTGACGATGGGCTGGCCGTTCTCGCAGGTGGCCACGGTGGGGTCGGGGCAGACGTCGCTGTCGCCGGTGGCCGGATAGCCGTCGGCGCCGCGCTGCAAGGTGTAGGGCGCCTCCAGGTCGGCGGCGGCGGAGAGGCCCAGCGAAGTCCACCCCAGCGTGTCGTGGAGCGGGCCGCTGATCCAGCCGAGCGGCTTGACGAAGGCGAGCCCGGCGAGGAAGTGCTGCGGGTGCACCACGTCGCCGGTGAAGGCCTCGAAGCCGCCGTACTTTCCGTACGCGTCCAGCTGCGCGCCGACGCGCTTGTTGTAACCGAAGGGTTCCTGGGGACCGGCGAGGTTGGCCGAGTAGCGCCGGACGATGGCGCCGTGCCCGATGGTGGCGGCGAAGAGCTGCGAGAGGTTGAGGAAGAACTGGTCCTCCTTCTTGCCGACGGTGAGGAAGCGCAGGATGCGGGCGAAGTCGGCGGCGGTTGCGTAGTCGCCCTGGCGGAACTTGATCTGGTGCGTGTCGTAGAAGCCGTCGGCGTAGGCGCGGATGTTGAGGGGCAGCCCGAGGCCCAGCGCCACCTCGTCGCCGAAGTGCAGGTCGATCTCCGGCGCGATGGCGAGGTAGCTCGAGTTGTCGAGGCGGGCGTAGCCGAGGCGCAGCCCGAAGCGGCTGTCGGCCAGCACCAGCTTGTCGGAGCCGAGGCTGGTCAGTTCGCCCTTGATGAACTGCCGCTTGATTTTGTCGCGCGAAGCCAGGTCGTCGGCGGCGTCGCGCGCGTCCCCCGCGTGGTCGCCGCCCAGCGCCTTCATGCCGGTGGCCGCGCCGTCGGGGCCCTTGTCCAGCTCGGCGTCGGCGATGGCGGCTCGCTCCCTGACCGCCTCGATGCGGGTGAGCCCCGCCACCGGCTCGATGTCCACCTGGGTGGCGACGCAGCGGTCGCTCGAGAGCGCGCAGTCGTCGTCCACGGTGGCCTTGACGCGCGCGTTGGCCCGGACCGCCCCCGCGCTGGTGAGCTGCGCGCCTTCGAAGACCTTGGTGAGCCCGTCCTGCACCAGGAGGCTGACCACCTCGCCCGCCTCGGTGACGAGGTTCATGCGCAGCACATATTGCCCCTGCGCCGCCTTGCGCAGCGCCTCCGGAACCTCCTCGGTGTGCGAGACGCGTCCGCGCACCTCGCGCGCCATCGCCGGCGCTGCGCAGAGGACCAGAGCGAGGAGCAGTCGGCGCATCAGTTCCCCCCGGAAAGTGCCGCGCGCCGAGTGTAGCAGCCCGCGCCTCAGCGGTCCTTGAGCATCTCGTTCTTGAGCTCGTCGTCCACCGGGTGCTGCCCCAGCCACACCGAGAAGAGCGCGTCGGCGAAGTCCTTCCCCGGAAGCGCAATCTCCTCGCCGCCTCCGGCCTTGATCAGCGTCCCGCGTCCGGGGAAATAGGTCACCAGGATCACCTGCCCCGCCTTCAGATCCGGGATCGCCTTGAGGAAGCTGTCCAGCCTCCCCTGCAGTTTTGGCAGCTCCGCCGCCGAGTTCTTCTCGAAGCCCGCCTGCACCGCCTCGGTGATCTTGCCGCGCTCGAGATCGCGCAGCATGTGCATCTCCACGCGCTTCACCTGGTCGGAAGAGACGGCCTGCGCGGCGTCCTCGGTCGGGCGCTCGAGGTAGAAGCTCGCGATGTAGACCTTGAACCAGAGCTTCTTGCGCAGCCCCATGCCCATCAGGTGGAGCTCTTTGCCGGAGGCTGCGACCACCTCCGGCGAGACCACGCCTTCGCGCTCCTTGGCGGCAGCGGGGAGCGAGGCAAGGATGCAACAGAGGGCGGCGGCGAGGCGCATGACGGATCTCCCGGGTCGGCTCAGAATCGTACAGTTATACGCGTCGTGGGTGGCCGAATCGCCGGACCGGCATGATCGGAACGCCATGCCGGCCCGACTCCTCATCGTCGACGATTTCGAAGATGCGCGCGAGCTGTACGCGGAGTATTTCCGCCAGCGCGGCTTCGAAGTGAACAGCGCCGCCGACGGCGAGGCCGCGCTGCACCTCGCCCTGCCCTCGGCCTACGACCTCATCATCCTCGATCTCGCGCTCCCGCGGATGGACGGCATCGCCGTGCTGCGCGAGCTGCGCAGCCACCCGCACACGGCGGCGACGCCCATCATCATCCTCTCCGCCTCGGTGGGCGAGGAGCCGCGCCGGGAGACGCTGCGCGCGGGAGCCGACCTCTTCCTCGAGAAGCCCTGCCTGCCCGACGAGCTGGAGAAGGCGGTGCTGGGTCTACTGCAGAAGCGGATGGCCCGGCAGGGATAAGCCGGCGCCAGCGCCATCTAGAACATCCGCACCTTTCCGGCCAGCGGCTCGTAGAGCCCACCCGGCAGCGCGCCCAGCATCCGGGTGGCGGCGGACATCGGCAGCGGAAAGGAGACGATCCGCGCGCCGCGGGCGATCCCGCGCGACATCGCCTTGATCGCCGCGTCCAGCTCCATGAGGAAGGGCATGGGGAACTTGTTCTTCGCCGTCATCTCCGTCTTGACGAAGCCGGGATAGATGGTCGTGGCCCGCACCTTGGTTGCGCGCAGGTCCACGCGCACGCTCTCCATCCAGATGTGCAGCGCGGCCTTGCTGGCGCAGTAGGAGGCGTTGCCCGGCATGCCGCGAAAAGCCGCCAGCGAGGAGACCGCCACCACCTGGCCCGAGTTGCGCTCGATCATCTTCGGCAGCGCCGCGGCCAGGGTCACGCAGGCGGCGGTGACGTTGACGTCCATGATCCGCTTCACCATCTGCCACTCCATCTTGCGCGCCGGAGTGGGCTGGCCGATGCCGGCGTTGGCGATGACGAGGTCGAGCGCACCACCCGCCTCCTCCTCGGCGCGGCGGATGGCTCGCACCAGCGCCTCCGAATCCTGCACGTCGAGGGGCACCGGCACGATGGCAAAGCCCTGCGCCTCGGCCGAAAGCTTCGAGAGCTCGTCCTTTCGCCGGGCCGCCGCGAAGACGGTCGCGCCCTGTTTCGCGTAATGCAGCGAGAGCCCGCGGCCCAGCCCGCTCGACGCACCGGTGATGAAGACGGATCGCATGGCGCGCTGCTTAGCACAGTGCTAGATCGCGCGGGCCAAGGGCAGAGGAGGAAGCGATGATCGATCACATGACCCTGCGGGTGAAGGACTTCGCGCGCAGCAAGGCCTTCTTCGCCGCCGCGCTCGAGCCGCTGGGCTACGCGCTGGTGATGGAGTTCGAAGGCTTCGCGGGGCTGGGCGTCAAGGGCAAACCCGACTTCTGGCTCGCCGCCGCCGAGCACCGCCAGTACGACCAGGTGCACATCGCCTTCCGCGCGCCCGACCGCAAAGCCGTGCACGCCTTCTACGACGCGGCGATCAAGGCGGGCGGCAAGGACAACGGCGGCCCGGGCACCCGCGAGCACTACCATCCCGACTACTACGGCGCCTTCGTCCTCGACCTCGACGGACACAACATCGAAGCCTGCTGCCACGACCCGGCATGATCATCGACGGCAAGGCGATCGCGGCCAAGGTCCGCGCCGAGGTGAAAGCGCAGGTGGCCGAGATCGAGGCGCGGGCCGGGGTGAAGCCGGGGCTGGCGCTGGTCCGCGTCGGCAACGATCCGGCCAGCGAGGTCTACGTCCGCGGCAAGGTGAAGGCCTGCCTCGAGACGGGCATGCAGGGCTTCGAGCACATCCTGCCGGAGGCGACCGCGCAGCTGGAGCTGCTCGCCCTGGTGCGCAAGCTCAACGCCGACCCGCGGGTGCACGGCGTCCTCGTGCAGCTGCCGCTGCCAAAGCAGATCGACGCCGGCGCCATCCTCGAAGCGCTGGCTCCGCAGAAGGACGTGGACGGCTTTGGCCCGCACAGCGCGGGCGCCCTCTTCAGCGGGCGGCCGGGGCTGCGGCCCTGCACGCCGCTGGGGATCCTGCGCCTGCTCGACGAAGCGCAGGCGGAGCTGTCGGGAGCGCGGGCGCTGGTGATCGGGCGGTCCAACATCGTCGGCAAGCCGGTGGCGCTGCTGCTCCTCGAGCGCAACGCCACGGTGACGCTGGCCCACTCGCGGACGGCGTCGCTGGCCGAGGAGGTCGCGCGCGCCGACGTGCTGGTCGCCGCCATCGGCAGGGCCGAGATGATCAAGGGCGCCTGGGTGAAGCCGGGGGCCACCGTCATCGACGTGGGCATGAACCGCAACGCGGCCGGCAAGCTGTGCGGCGACGTCGAGTTCGCCGCCGCGGCAGAGCGCGCCCGGGCCATCACGCCGGTGCCGGGCGGCGTCGGGCCCATGACCATCGCCTACCTGCTCTCCAACACCATCCAGGCGGCGAAGGCGCAGCTGGGTCTGTAGCCGGCCAGGTGCTAGAAGGCGCGGATGCTCACGCTCCTCGCCGCCCTCCTCCTCGCCGCTCCCGACGACACCCAGGTCCTGCTGCAGCAGCTGGCCGACGCGCACGGCCCCTCGGGCTTCGAGGAGCCGGTGCGCAAGATCATGGTCGAGCGGATGAAGCCGCTCTCGGACAAGCTCTCCTACGACGGGCTGGGCTCGGTGATCGCGGTGCAGGGCAGCGCCGGGCCGCGCGTGATGGTGGACGCGCACATGGACGAGCTGGGCGGCATGGTCCGCCGCGTCACGCCCGAAGGCTGGCTGACCATGCAGATGCTGGGCGGCTGGCTCGACCAGGCGCTCTTCGACCAGCGCTGGACCATCCTCGGCAGCAAGGGGCCCGTCCGGGCCATCACCGGAATCCGCGACATCCACATCGTGCCCACCGAGGAGCGCGCCAAGTCGTATCCGCGCGAGGCGGTCTTCCTCGACGTGGGCGCGAAGAGCGCGGCCGAGGTCGCCGCGCTGGGCATCCCGCCGGGAGATCCGGTCGCGCCCGACGCGCCCTTCGCCGTCATGAACAACACGCAGAACTACCTCGGCAAGGCCTGGGACGACCGGGTCGGCTGCGCGGTGCTGGTCGAGGCGATGAAGCGGCTGCAGGGCGCGCGGCACCCGAACCAGCTCTTCTTCGTGGCCACCGTGCAGGAGGAGATCGGGCTGCGCGGCGCGCACACTTCCAGCGACCTGGTGAAGCCCGAGATCGGCATCGCCATCGAGGGCGGCGTGGTCAAGGACGCGCCCGGCAATCATCCCGAGGAGGCGCAGGAAGTCCTCGGAGGCGGACCGGCGATGTTCCTCTACGACTCGAGCGCGCTGCCCAACCGCAAGCTGGTGGAGCTGGTGCGGCAGGTGGCGCTGGAGAAGAAGATCCCGCTGCAGGGCGACCTGGTGCAGGGCTACGGCGACGACTCCGCCGAGATGCAGAAGTCCAACGGCGGCGCGCCGACCATCAACATCGTTGTGCCGGTGCGCTTCACCCACTCGCACAACGGGATCATCAACCGCCGCGACTTCGACCAGACCGTGGACCTGGTGGTCGCGCTGCTCCAGCGGTTGGACGCGGCCGCGGTGGCGGAGCTCCGCAGCTTCTGAGAGAGCCTACTCGCGGATCTCTGCCCCCATTGGGCTTCAGGCCGCCGGTGCGGGCAGGCGGCCGCGGACCAGGAACTGACCTCGTTCAAAGGCGCGGCGCCCGGTCTTGCGCAAGAGACTACCGGAGGTGAACTCCACCCGCTCGCGCCGGGCGACGCAGGTCCAGCGCTCCTCGCCTGAAGGGCGCTGCGGCTTGAAGACGTTGTCGAAGACGGCGATGCAGCGGCCACGGCCGGCGTCGCGGGCGGAGAAGTAGACGCAGCAGCCCACCGCGGCCTCGCGCAGCTCGCGGCCCAGCTCCTGGGAGGCGGCGTAGCCGGTCTTCGAGGAGATCTCCGGCTCGAGCGCAGCGAAGGGAGCGCGGGTCAGGTCGAGGCCGCGGCGGGCGGCGATGCCGAAGGCGAAGGCGGTCAGCTCGACGGTGACCGTGCCCAGATCGGCGTCGCTCCCCTCGAGGAAGAGCAACCGGTAGTAGGCCACCTCGGCGAAGGCGGTGGAGAGGTCGCGGGCGCCGTAGAGGATGCCCCGCTCGCGGCGGGTGCCGAAGCGCGAGCCGTTGCGCAGCGGCGGATGGCGGAAGGGCGTGTAGAGGAGGTAGTGCAGGCCCGCGAAGCCCTCCGGCACCGGCAGCTTGGCGAAGGCGTCGAGCAGCTCCTCGAGGAGGACCTGCTCCGCGTCGCTGTCCACCAGCTTGCGGGTGGAGTTGCGGAACTGCGCCTCGACCACGCGGCGGAAGGTCCCCGCCATCGGCCGGACCCTAGAGGGCCCCGCGCATCGCGTCCAGATACTCGGCGACATGGACCAGCCCCTGGGTGGTGGTGAGCAGCGAGAGCGGCGCGGCCCCCAGATGGCGGTTCTTCGCGCGCAGCCAGAGGCGGGCCTTCTCCCCGTCGCCGCCCAGCAGCGCGTCGAGGCTGCGGAAGAGACGGATCAAGAGCAGCGCGTGGCGGCCTTCGGCGCTGCCCACCTCGACGTCGCGGGCGCCGCTGAAGGTCCGCGAGAGGCTGGCGGCGCTGGCGCCCAGCACCGCGGCGGTCTCGGCCTGGCTGAGGCCCAGCGCCTGCGCCGCCCGCACCAGCGCCTTGCGGGCGACCGAGCCTGCGGCCTTGGACAGCGGCAACCCCTGCACTCCGCGCCTCTCTTTCAACTGAAATAATAGCGCCGTTCACATTCAATTGCAAGCAGGGCCTCAGCCCTCGCGCCAGGGCTCCTGGGCCCGCAACGCCGAGAGGATGGCCCGGGTCGCGGGGCTGCGGTTGAGCGTGTAGAAGTGGATCCCCGGCGCGCCCTTGCGCAGCAGGTCGGCGCACTGCAGGGCGGCGTACGCCACCCCCAGCTGCAGGGCCGCCTCCGGCTCCTGCTTGCGCGCCTTGAGCGCGGCCGAGAGCCCGGCGGGGATGGCCGCCCCCGACATCGAGGTGATGCGCTGGATCTGATCGACGTTGGTCACCGGCATGATGCCCGGCAGGATGGGCACCTCGATGCCCGCCGCCCGCGCCCGCCCCACGAAGTCGAACCAGCGCCGGTTGTCGAAGAAGAGCTGGCTGATGAGGAACTCGGCCCCGGCCTCCACCTTGAGCTTGCAGTTCTTCAGATCCTGCGCGAGGTCGCGGGTCTCGAGGTGGCCCTCCGGATAGCAGGCGCCGCCGATGCAGAGCTTGACGCCGCGCTTGTCGCTCACCTCGCGGGCCAGCTGGATGAGGTCGCTGGCGTGGGCGAGCCCCTCCGGATGGACCGCGAACTGGCTCTGGCCGCGCGGCGGGTCGCCTCGCAGCGCCAGCACGTTGGTGATGCCGGCGTCGCAGACCACCGCGATCAGGTCTTCGAGCTCCGCCTTCGAGACGCCGACGCAGGTGAGGTGCGCCATCGCCTCGATCTCGGTCTCGCGCTTGATGCGGGTGACCATCTCCAGCGTGCGCCCGCGGGTCGAGCCGCCCGCCCCCCAGGTGACGCTGACGTAGGTGGGGCCGAGCGGGCGCAGCGCGCGCAGCGTCTCGAAGAGCGCGTCCACGCCGGCGTCGTTCTTCGGCGGGAAGAACTCGAAGGAGAAGACTGGCTCGCCCCGCTCGGCGGCGAAGCGCAGCATGTCGGTGATCCTCATCGGGCGGCGGGCTCCGCGGCAAAGCCCGGCGTCGCGCAGGGAGTCGCGCAATCCGAGAGCCTGAACGAATCGATGACTTTTCCGGCGATGTCTTTCACCTGCCCGCGCACGTGGCAGCCGCACACCTCGACGGTGGCGTAGGAGAGCGCCTTCTGCGCCGCCTGCACGCCGGGGAACGACGGGTCGGGATCCTCCAGCGGCGCGCCGCCTCCGCCCATCACGAAATAGTGCAGGCCGTCGATGAGGCCGCGCTCGTAGAAGTGCTCGTGGCCGGCGAAGACCACCTCGATGGGATGGATCTTCGCTCCGGCGGCGACGGCCGCGCGCACTGCCTCGCTGCCGCCGTGCCCCGGGCGCGCGTGGGCCGGATGCGCGTACGGCCCCTGGTGGACCAGCACCCAGACGTGCCGATCCTTCGGCACCTGGCGCAGGTCCTCCTCGAACCAGGCCTTCTGCGCCTCGGAGACGCCGCCGATGTGCGGCTTGGCGCCGGCGGCCACCTCGAAGGAGTCGAGCACGTCGATGTGCAGCGGCCCGTAGTCGACCGACCAGTAGGTGGGCCGGTCGCGGTGCTGGAACCAGCGCGAGTAGGCGACGCCGGAGTCGGTGATCTCGTGGTTGCCCACCGTCGGCAAGAGCGGCGTCTTGGCGAGGAGGTCGTGCTCCTCGCGGAACCAGGTGCGCCACAGGTCGGGCTCGCGGGCGTTCACCACCATGTCGCCGGTGTGCAGCGCCAGCTGGACGTGCTCGGCCGCCGCCGCCCGCGCCACCAGCGCGTGGTCTCCGCTGTTGCTGCGGTTGTCGCCGTAGACGAGCACCTGGATGGGACCCTCCTGGCCGGGCTCCGGCGCGGTGGTGAAGACCGACGACGCGTCCGCGCCCTCGATGCGGTAGCGGTACTGCGTCTGCGGCGAGAGGGAAGCGAGCACCACGCGGTGATCGGTCGAGCCTGCGCCGGGTTCGATGGCGAGGTGGTCGGGCGCGCTAGTGCCATACCAGAGCCGACCCGCGGACGGGACCTCGGTGGTCCAGGCCACGGTCATGGTGGCGGCGCCCGGATCGAGCAGCCACGGGCCCATCGTCAAAGGCGGCGGCCCCGGGGGGGCGGCGACGCGGCGGGCGAGGCCGGGCAGGCTGTCGCACGCCGCGAGGGCGGCCAGCGCAGCGAGCGCACCGCAGGCTGAACGAGGCCGCATCCGCCGGACCTTACCCTCGCGGACGGCCCCTCGCTACTTCCGTTTCGCCAGACCGCGCGCCGTCTGCTAGCCTTGCGGCCATGCGCCTCTACCTCGCCGCCGCCCTGCTCCTCGCCGGTCAAGTCCACGCCGACGCCACCGACGCAGCGTCCGCCTCGACGCCGAGCGCGCACCTGGCCGCGGCTCAGCGCCTCTACCAGAAGCTCGACCTGGACGCCGCGCTGGCCGAACTGCAGCAGGCCGAGACCGCCGCCAAGGACAACGAGGACGAGACCGTGCAGGTGCTCATCTATCGCGGCCTCATCTACTCCGAGACCGGCAAGACCGCCGAGGCCAACGATCAGTTCAAGCGGGCCCTCGCCATCCGGCCCTGGGCCGAAGTTCCGGCGGAGACCTCGCCGCGCATCGCCAGGATGTTCGGCGACGCGCGCAAGTCGATCTGGGGCCTCGCCAGCGTCAAGCCGCCGCAGAAGAAGGCGGCCGCCGCGCCCGCCCCGCCGTCCGCTCCCGCAGCGGACCCAGCCGCTCCGGCCAAGTAGCCGCGGCGGATTGTCGGACCCCCGTGCTACGAGGGGGAGATGCCTTCCCAGCTCAGCTTCGCCGACCTGCCCCGGCGCCGCGGACCGCGGGTCAGCGTGCTGCCCGACGCCGCCCGCGTCGAGGAGCGGCTGCTGCTCATCGCGCGGGAGCAGGGGCTGGTCGCCGGGAAGGTCGCGTGCAGCCTCGCCGACCTCGAGCGCGAGCTGGTGCGCGAGGCGCGCAAGGCCGGCCAGTGCCCGGCGCCCGCTTCTCCCGAGGCGCTGCTCCTGGCGTTGCGCGAGGCGGCGCGGGAGCACTCGCCAGGGCCCTTCTTCCGCATCCGCGAGCAGCCGGGGTATGCGCGCGCGCTGGGAGATCTGCTCTCGGCGCTGACGCAGGGGCTGCTCGACCCCGCGGAGCTTCTGGCGCTCGACGTCCCTGAGCGGGTGGCCGCGCTGGCGCGAACGCTGCTGGCCGCGCGCAAGCTGCTCGACGACGCCGGGCTGGTCGAGCCGCAGCGGGCGGTGCGGCTGGCGGTCCTCGCGCTCGAGCGCAAGGGCGCGCTGCCGCCGTTTCTGGCCGCCGCCGCCCAGGTGCAGTTTGAAGGCATCCTCGACTGGACGCCGCTGCGCATCCGCCTCGCCGTGGCCTTGGGCGCGCGGCTGTCAGTATGCATCCGGCTGCCCTGGTCGAGCGGAAAGCCCGAGCTGACCGAGGCGCTCGAGCCCACGCTGCGCGCCTTCGAAAAGCTGGGCGACGGGCCCGAGCTGGATTTGGTGGACCCTGCGGCGGGGCCGCTCGCGCCCTTCCTGCAGCGGCTCTTCGCGCCCGAAGGCGAGCCGCAGGACGGGCCGGTCGAGCTGGTCTCCTGCGCGTCGCCCTCGACGCAGGCGCGCGAGGTGGCGCGGCGGTGCGCGGCGCTGATCGCGGCGGGGACCCTGCCCGAGTCCATCGCGGTGGCGGCGCGCACGCTTGCGGGCGGAGTCGCCGAAGAGCTGTCGGCGGCGCTCGACAGGCTGGGCATTCCCTTTCGCGAGCGGCGCGGCAGACCCGCGCTGCCGGCGGCCCCGGTGCGGCTCGCGCTCTCGCTGCTCGATCTGGTGGAGGATGACTTTCCGCGGGAGGCGCTCATCGAGGTGCTCTCGTCGCGGCTGCTCTACTTGCGCGAAGACGGTGAGCGGCTGCCCCCGCAGGCGCTGGCCCGCTGCCTGCGCGAGGCCCACGTCCGCGACGAGGTCACCGACGGCGGCTACGCGGAAAAGCTCGCGGCGCTGGCGGCGCGGCGGGAAAAGAGGGGCCAGCCCATCGCCTCGGTGGAGGAGACGGCGGCGCGAGTGCGGCGGGCCCTCGCGGCGCTGCGCCGGCTGCCGCCTCGGGCCACGCTGCGCGAGCACGCGGCGGCGCTGCTGACGCTTTTGTCGCAGTGGGGGTTGCCGCGGCGGCTCCGCTCGCCCGAGCCCGAAGAGGCGGGGCCCGAGCTGGAGCGGGCGGTCTCGGCGGCGTTGGGTCGCGATCAGGCGGCGCTGCGCGCGCTGGAAGACGCCTGCACCGGGCTCGCCCGCGGCGCCGCGCAGGTCGGGCTCGCCGAGCGGAAGTTCGCCCGCGCCGACTGGGCGCGCCTCCTCGCCGAAGCGCTCGCCGACGCCTCGCTGCCGCCGGGAGGAGCGCGCGGGGGCGCGGTGCACCTGGTCGAGCTGCGCGAGGTGCCGGGGCGCTCGTTCGATCACCTGCTCGTCTCCGGCCTGGTCGACGGCGAGCTGCCGGCGCGACCCACAGCCGATCCGCTGCTCTCCGACGAAGACCGGCGCGCCGTCAACCGCGCGGCGCAGCGTCCCGTCTTCCGGGCGCCGCCGGCCGACGGGCAGGAGCAGGCGGTGCTGCCGCCGCGGCAGGCCGAGGAGCCGCTGCTCTTTCACCTGGCGCTCTCTGCCGCGCGCAAGTCGGTGGCGCTGCTCTGGCCCCGGGCCGACGCGCAAGGCCGCGAGGCGCTGCGGTCGCCTTTCGTCGACGAGGTCGCGCGCGCTCTCGGCCGTGGCGCCGGAGAAGGCGTGCCCATCGCCGGCATTCCGCTGCCGCACGAGTGCGCGGGCGCCTCCGACTTGCTCGCGCGCGCCGCTCTCGACGCTTTCGCCGAGCCCGCCTTCAGGGTCAGCCCGCCGCCCGACCCCGCCGCCGCCCGCAGCCTCCTGGCCGCCGTCGCCGGCTCTGCACTCCTGCCGCGCCTTCAGCGCATCGCCCGCGCCGCCGGGGCCGACCGGGAGCGCATCCGCGCTTTCATCCGCGAGATCGAGCCGGGCCGTTTCTCCGGGCGCCTCTCGGGCGCCGCGCAAGATCTCTGCACCCGCCAGTTCGCCTTCGGTCCCGAGGCGCCGGTCTCCGCGCGGCAGCTCGAAGAGCACGCGACCTGCGGCTTTCGGACCTTCGGCCACCGCCTGCTGCGCCTCGAAGAAGACGAGCAGGGCGACGCCGAGCTGGGCGTCCGCGAGCGCGGCACCCTGCTCCACCGCTGCCTTGAGCGCTTCTTCCGGCACCTGCGCGACCAGCGGCGGCTGCCGCTGCGGGGCGTGCCGGAGGAGCTCGCGCTCTTGCGCCAGCTCTCGGAGGAGGAGATGGCCGCTTTTGCCGAGGAGGAGCACGTGGGCAACCGCGTGCTCTGGGAGCTGCAGCGCGGGCGCCTCCTCGACGACCTGGTGGCGCTGATCGAGACCGAGACCGGCGCCGAGCCGCTGGAGCTCGAGCGCAAGTTCGGCTTCGAGGAGCCGGGGTCCTGGCCCGCGCTGCGCATCCCCGCGCCCGACGGCGGGCCCGACGTTCACGTGCGCGGCGCCATCGACCGCATCGACCGCGCCCAAGGGGGTCTCGTGGTCCTCGACTACAAGTCGAGCCGCATCGAGACGCTGCGCCGCAAGCTGCGGGCCGACACGCTGCTCGCCCCGGAGTTCCAGCTGGCCATCTACGCCGCGCTCCTGCGCCAGCGCGAGCCGCTCGCCAGCGTCGACGCGCAGTACGTCTCCATCCGCAGCGCGCGGCGCACCGAGACGCTCGCCAAATCCAAGGTGGACGTCGAGGCGCTGCTCGACCTGGACCCCGCGCGCCGGGCGGCGTCCGGCAAGCCCAACCTCGCCAACGCCGTCTTCGAGCGGGCCTTCAAGATGCGCGGCGGCTTCTTCGAGGTCCGCCCGCTCGACTGCAGCTTCTGCGATCTGAAGCCCGTCTGCAGGCTGGTGGCCCTGCCCACCGACCCGGACGAGAACGGCGGCGAGGCGCCCCGTGCCTGAGCTCTCTTCGGCGCAGGGCAGCGCGGTGGTGCAGGCGGGCGCGGGCACCGGCAAGACGCACAGCCTGGTCACGCTCTGCCTGCATCTGCTCGGCGGCATCGGGCGCGAAGCGCCGCTTCTGCCCTCGCGGCTGTGGGCGGTGACCTTCACCGAAAAGGCGGCGGCAGAGCTGAAAGGCCGCCTGCGGCAGCGCGTCGATGCGCTGGCCGAGGGCGGCGGCGAGCTCTCCGCACCGAGCGGCCCTCCGGGAGAGCTCGCCCTCGCCCCGGCCCCGCCCGACGCCGCCTTCTGGCGCAAGGTGCGGCGCGACCTGGGCCTGGCGCAGGTGGGCACCATCCACAGCCTCTGCGGGCAGATCCTTCGGCGCCACGCGGCGGCGGCGGGCATCGACCCGGGCTTCACCCTTCTCGACGAAGCCCAGGGCCGCCGCCTGCTGCGCGAGGCCTGCGAGTCCGTCTCCCTCCGCGCGCTCGAGGGCGGCCTGGGCCCCGACGCCGAGCGCGCCGCGCGGCGGCTCTGCACCGAGATGGGCCTGCGCGCCCAGGGCGACTTCGGCAGCGGCCTCGCCGACGAGCTGTCGGCGCTGCTCGCGACCTTGGGCGAAAGCGGAAGGTCGGCGCGGCAGGTCGCCCTCGAGACCCGCGGCCTCGCTCCTTCCGAGGCCCGCGACGACGACGCCCGCGCCCGCCGCGAGCTGATCGAATCGATGTCGTCGCTCCGCTCGGCGGTGCAGCAGGCGCGCGGCGGCGGCAAAGCGATCCAGGCCGCAGCCGAGGCGCTGGCGGTCTTCCGGCCCGACGCCCTCCGCTATGGCCCGGGCGAGCTCACCTCGGCCTGGCCCTTTCTCCGCGGCGCCTTGGCCCGGCTTCCGGCCCGCGTCGGGCCGCTCGCCGAGGTGGTGGGCGCCGCCAAGGATGCGTTCGAGGCCGTCCTCGACGCCGACGCCGGAGTGCGCGGCGCCGAGCTGGCCTTCGACCTCGCGCTGCTCGCTGGCCTTTCGTCGGCGCGGCAGCAAGAGCAAAAGGCGCGCGCGGGCGTCCTCGACTTCGACGACCTCACCCGCCTCTGCCGCGACCTCCTCGTGCAGCACCCCTCCGCGCGCGAGTCCGAGCGGCAGCGGCTCGGCGTGCTGCTGGTGGACGAATTCCAGGACACCAGCCGCCCGCAGCTGGAGCTCTTCGCCCAGCTCTGCGGCGACGGCGCCATGGTCGACGGCACCATTGTCGGCGGCACCATTGTCGTAGTCGGCGACCGCAAGCAATCCATCTACGAGTTCCGCGGCGCCGACGTTGCCGGCGCGCAGGCTTTCGCGGGGCGGATGCTGGCGCAAGGCGCCGGGCGGCATGTGCTGCAGCAGTCGCGCAGGTCGCAGCCGGCGCTGGTCCACTTCCAGAATTTGCTCTTCGGCCGCGCGCTCGCCTCCGCCGACCGGCCCTTCGACACGCCCTTCTCCTCCGACGACGCGCTCACCGCCTTCCGCCCCGAAGGCACGCCTTGCTGCGCCGAGCTGCTCGACGTCCAGGGCGCCGGCGTCGAGGCCGAAGCGGAGCTGGTCGCCCGGCGCATCGCGGCCCTGCTCGCGCCCGGCGCCCGGGAGCGCGTCTTCGGCCCCGATGAGCAGCCCCGCAACGTGCGCGGCGGCGACATCGCCATCCTCCTGCGCCGATTCACCAACCTCGAGGCCTTCCGCCGCGCGCTCTTGCGGCGGCGCATCCCGAACCTCGTCTACAAAGGCCGCGGCTTCCACCAGGCGCGCGAGGTGGTGGACCTG
>JANXXR010000381.1 GCA_025350525.1 Deltaproteobacteria bacterium | reverse complement strand
TCGGGCCGGCCGAAGACGGGCGCCGCCACGAAGCCCGGCGACTCCGAGAGCCGCCGCGAGAGCTGCAGCGAGATGGTGCTCATCCCGCAGTGCAGGATGCCCGCCGGCGCGAGGCCGCCTTCGCCGAAGACCACCGACTCGACGGCGGCGTCGTCGGCCAGCATGGTGACGACCAGGTCGGCGCCGGTGGCGGCCTCGAGCGGCGTGCGGCACTCGACCGCGCCCGGCGGCGCCTTGCCGGGCGTGCGGTTCCAGGAGCGGACCCCGAAGTCCTGGAGCACCAAGTTGGCCGCCATGGCGCGGCCCATCTTTCCCAGCCCGCAGAAAGCGACGATCATCAGTGCTTGCCGAAGAGAGCCTTGAGCTTGTTGGAGAGGCCGGCGCCCAGCAGCGTCCGGTAGACGCGCAGGCCCTTGGACCAGGCCTCGCGGGAGTACGGGTAGTACCAGAAGGCCGGGAAGTTGAAGTGCTCGAGGTTGACGTGCCGCACCTCGCAGAAGTCGCGCATGCCGTGCTTGCCGTGCACGCGCCCGAGGCCCGACGACTTGACCCCGCCCCAGGGCGTCTCCGGCGCCGCGTGAGTATACAAAGTATCATTGTGCATGACGGTGCCGGCCATCAGCTGGTTGGCGATGGCGTCCGCCTTCGCCTTGCTGCGGGTGAACACGTACGCCGAGAGCCCGTAGGCGGAGTCGTTGGCGAGGCGGACGGCCTCCTCCTCCGTCTTGAAGGTCATCACCGGCAGCATGGGCCCGAAGGTCTCGTCGCGGATGATGGCCATCTCGGAGGTGGTGCCGGTCAGCACGGTGGGCTGCACGAAGCGCGCGCCTTCCTTGGTCACCGTGATCTCGCCGCCGGTGACGATCTTCGCGCCCCGCGCCCGGGCGTCGTCGAGGTGGCGCTGGATGAGGTCCACCTGCATCTGCGTGGTCATGGCGCCGATGTCCACGTCGTGCTGGTTGGGCTCCCCCTGCCGCAGCGTGCGCGCCAGCGCGGCCACCTTGTCGGTGAAGGGCCCGGCGATGCTCTCGTGCACGTAGACGCGCTCGACCGAGGCGCAGGTCTGTCCGGAGTTGGCGAAGGCGCCCCAGGCGATCTTCTTCGCCGCCGAATCGAGGTCGGCGTCGGCCAGCACGATGGCGGGATCCTTGCCGCCCAACTCCAGCACGCAGGGGATCATCTGCTCGGCGGCGGCCACGTTGACCTTCTTCCCGGTGGCGACGCTGCCGGTGAAGACGATCATGTTGACGCCGGCGCGGATCATCTCGGCACCGACCTCCCCCTTGCCCTGCACCACCGCGAAGAGCCCGCGCGGCAGGCCGGCCTCCTCGAAGAGCGCGCGGGTCTTCTCCATGATGAGGGGCGTGTACTCGCTGGGCTTGACGACGACGGCATTGCCCGCCATCAGCGCCGCCACCGCGTCGCCGGTGGGAATCGAGAACGGATAGTTCCACGGCGAGATGAGCCCGATGACGCCGCGCGGGTAGAAGCGCAGGTAGGACTTCTTGTGCGGGAACATGTGCAGCGACAGCTTCTCGTCCTTGAGCAGCTTGCTGGCGTGGCGCGCGTACCAGTTGACCGCGTCGGCGACCGGCAGCACCTCCATGAAGAGCGACTCGTTGCGGGTCTTGCCGTTCTCGCGGGTGATGTGATCGCAGAACTCGTCGGCGCGCTGGAGGAGGAGGTCCTTGAAGCGGAGCAGCACCTCGCGCCGCTCGGCGAAGGACTTGCGCGCCCACTCCGCCTGCGCCGCGCTCGCCACCAGCACCGTCTCGCGCACCTGCTCGCGGGTGGCCACCCGCACTTCGCCGAGGAGCTTGCCGCTGCCGGGTTCGTAGACGGCGAGCGTGCCCTGCGGGGTGATGGAACCCTGGGCCCGCTGGGGCTGCTGCGCGCCGAGCACGGCGGGCGCGGGGCTGACGGATGCGTTCTGCTGCACGGACTCGGCCATGGCGCGGTGCCTCCTGCGAAGGGCTCTGGGGCCTACGCCCGGAGGCCTTTGCTGTCAATCGACCGCCAGCCCGGCCGGGGCTCATAATTTGACTTGGCGAAGGGGGCGCGGTCATGCTCAGAGCGAGCCGCATGCTGGAACTCGACGACATGATGAAGCTCGGCGCGCAGCCGGTGGACACGCCGGTCGAAGTCACGCCGCTGGAGAAGGCGCCGCCCACGGTGCTGGTGGTGGACGACGACCGCGCCGTGCGCGAAGTGCTCTCGGCGGTGCTGCGCGAGGAAGGCTACCTCGTGCGCCAGTCGGAGAGCGCCGAGGCGGCGCTGGAATTGATGCGCGGCGAGGACCTGCCGCTCCTGCTCTGCGACGTGAAGATGCCCGAGCACGACGGCATGTGGCTGCTCGACCAGGTGTTGCAGCGCCACCCGCACGCCGCGGTGGTCATGCTGACCGGCTTCGGCGACACCGAGAGCGCGGTGGCCTGCCTCAAGCGCGGCGCCGCCGACTATCTATTGAAGCCGCCGCGGGTCACCGAGCTGGTCCGCGCCATCGAGCGCGCCTGGAGCCGCAGCCGGCTGTCGAGCGCGCGCACCCGCTATCACCAGGGGCTCGCCCGGCGGGTGCGGGAGCGGACCGCCGAGCTCTCGCTGGCGCTGCAGAACGTGGCGCAGTCCTATGGCAGCACGCTGGCCGCGCTGGTCCACGCGCTCGACGCGCGGGAGCACGAGACCTCCGACCACTCGCAGCGGGTGGTCCGCTACACGGTGGCCGTGGCCCGGCAGATGAAGATCGCCGACGCCGATCTCGAGGACATCGGCCGCGGCGCGCTGATGCACGACATCGGCAAGATCGGCGTGCCCGACAGCATCCTCTTGAAGCCCGGCCCGCTCACCGCCTCCGAGTGGATCGAGATGCGCAAGCACCCGGAGATCGGGTATCGCATCCTCGAGAGCATCGAGTTCTTGAAGCCGGCGGCGGAGATCGTGCTGGCGCACCAGGAGCGCTGGGACGGCTGCGGCTATCCGCGCCGGCTCGCCGGAGAGCAGATTCCGCTGGGGGCGCGCATCTTCATGATCTGCGACACCCTCGACGCCATGACCTCCGACCGGCCCTACCGGAAGGCGGCGACCTTCGCGCAGGCGCGGGAAGAGATCTCGCGCTGCGCCGGGACGCAGTTCGACCCGCGCTGCGTGGAGGCGTTCGCCGCGCTCTCCGACGACGAGCTCCAGGCCCTGCGCGCCAAGTGACGCTGACGCTGACCGACCGCGCCAGAGCCGCCGTGCTCGCCCGCGCGGGAGAGGCCGAGGTCGCCGGCTGGCTCTTGCGCATCGCCGTGGTCGCCGGCGGGTGCAACGGGCTCAGCTACGATCTCTTCTTCGTGCAGGAGCCGGGCGCGGAGGACACCGTGGTCGAGACCGGCGGGCTGCGCGTGGTGGTCGACGCCGCGAGCGCGCCGCTCCTCGACGGCACCGTCATCGATCTGCCAAGGGCAGAGAGCTTCAGCTTCCAGAACCCGCGCGCGAAGAAGGCCTGCTCCTGCGGCGCCAGCTTCGAAGTCTGATCGCAGTCTGGATCAGCTGGTATAGAGGGGTCATGCCGAAGCTCCTTCGCAGCGGCGCGATGCTGCTCACCGTCGCGGTGCTGGTCTGCCTGGTCGGGTTCGTCCACTCGCGCGTGTCGGGAGGGCCGGCGGAGGACGCGCGGCCCTGGATGTACGGGCTCCTCGTCTGCTTCGGCGCGATGGCGCTGGCGGCGACGTACATGGCGCTGGTCGGCACCTACCACACCATCCTCGCCCTCTTCGGCTGGGACGGCGGGCCCGGGATGATCCGCAAGAACCCCAACTACGTCCCGGGCAGCGACGAGCCGCTCGACGACGGCGTTCCCCTCGAACCGAAGCACTGAGGTCGATCCACATGCACCTGCTCTTCGCGCTGCTCCTCGCGGTACCGCCCGCCGACCTCAAGGCCCAGGGCGACGCCGGGCTCAAGGCCATCCGCGGCGAGGCGCTCTCCGCCCACGTGCGCTTCCTCGCCGACGATCTCCTCGAGGGCCGCGGCACCGGCACACGCGGTCACGCCATCGCCGCGCGTTACCTGGCGACGCAGCTGCAAGGGCTGGGCTTCGCGCCGGCAGGAGAGAACGGGACCTTCTTCCAGCGCGTGCCCTTCGTCGGGATGACGGTGCAGCCCGAGAAGTGCGCGCTGGAGATCGACGGGGCGCCCTTGAAGTACGGCGAGGAGGTTCTCTTTCCGCCCCGCGCCGGCGCCGCGGGCGACGACGTCGAGGGCGAGCTGATCTTCGCCGGCTACGGAATCGCTGCTCCCGAATTCAAGTACGACGACCTGCCCAAGGATCTGAAGGGCAAGATCGCCGTCGTCCTCTACGGGGCGCCGCAGTCCGACCGCCCCGACTTCTTCCCCACCGCCGCCAGCGCCGTCTACTCCGACAGCCTGGAGAAGGCGCGCCGGCTCAAGAGCCGCGGTGCGGTGGCGATGATCCAGGTCTTCACGCCCAGGGTTGCCCAGCACCTACCCTTCCCCTTCTTCGCGCGGCAGGCGCCCTTCGAGAGCATGGCCTGGCGCGAGGGCGACGCGCCCGGCAGCGGCTACGTGCTGCCCGGCGCCCGACTGCCCTTCACCTCGCTGCAGCGGCTGCTGGCCAAGTCGGGGCAGACCGCCGACGACCTCTTTGCCAAGGGGCCCGCAGGAAAGCTGCAACCCTTTCCGCTCCAACTGCGCGGGCACCTCAAGACCAGCTTCACCGTTCGCACGTTCGACTCCGAGAACGTGGTCGCGATCCTCCGCGGCGGGGAGCGCGCGAATGAATCGGTGGTGGTGGGCGCGCACATCGATCACCTCGGCATCGGACCGCCGATGAAGGGCGACGCCATCTACAACGGCGCCGCCGACGACGCCTCCGGCCTCTCCGCCGCCATCGAGATCGCCCGCGCCTTCGCCGCGCTGCCCAAGCGGCCGCCGCGCTCGGTGGTCATCCTCGGCGTCACCGGCGAGGAGAAGGGCCTGCAAGGGTCGGAGTATTTCTCGAAGCACCCGACCGTGCCCATCGAGAGCATCGTCGCCGACGTCGACCTCGACGGGGCCTCCTGGACCTTCGAGCCCTTCGACATGGTCATGCTGGGCGCCGAGCACAGCACCCTGGGGCGCGCGGCGCAGGCGGCGCTCTCGGCGATGGGCATGAAGGAGAGCCCCGACCCGGAGCCCGAGCAGGTCTTCTTCATCCGCTCCGACCAGTACAACTTCGTCAAGCGCGGCATCCCCGCCGTCTTCCCCGGCGCCGGCTGGCAGGACGCGCAGGGCAACGTCGAGAAGCGCAAGGCCTACGACGCCTGGTGGACGCAGAACCGTTACCACCAGCCCAGCGACGAGTGGGTGCCCGACGCCGACTACGCCAACATGGCCAAGGAGGTGCGGGTGGACTTCCTGCTGGCGCTCGCCGTCGCGCTCGATCCGGAGCGGCCGCAGTGGAATCCGGGCGACGTCTTCGGAAAGATGTTCACTCGTCCTTAGCGAGCGCGGCCAGCAGCGGCTCGCGGCGCCCGTCGAGGAGGTGCGCGGCGAAGCCGAGCAGGCCCAGGTAGGCGGCGCTCATCGCCAGGAGCGCAAAGGCGTAGGCGGCAAAGAGCGGAAAGCCCAGCGCCTGCGCGACCAGGTACGGCGCCCAGGCGGCGCCGGCCAGCAGCAGCAGCGCCAGCAGGCGCGCGCCCACCGGACCTGCGCCGCGCACCCGCCGCAGCCGGGCGCCGCGCACGGGCATGGGGAAGAAGACGCTGAGCACGTTGCCCAGCGTGGCCAGGAGCGGAAAGATGGCCGCGTGCGCGAGCAGGCCCACCAGCACCTGCCCGGTGGTGACGCGCGCCGAAGTCCAGGCCACCGCGGCGAGCAGCAGGTAGATGAGCGCCGAGAAGCAGTAGGCCACCGCGTTCTTGGCGGCGAGGACCTGCCGCAGCGAGAGCGGCCAGAGGAAGTAGGCGCGGGCGGCGGCCACGTCGCGGCCAAAAGCGTTGGTGGCGATCTCCAGCACGCCGAGGTGCGCGTAGACCGCGGCCACCAGCAGCGGTTGCGGCCCGCCCGATACCGTCCACACCAATAAAAGATAGGCCACCGGCACCAGCACCAGCTGCAGCCAGCCGATGCGCACCACCGTCTTCGCTTCTTTTTCGAAGAGGGCCGAGAAGGCGTCGGGCAGGAGCGGAAGTTGCCAGCCGCTGCCCCGCGCGCGCGAGGCCTGCACCGGCTCGGGAGGGCGCACCGCCTCGCGCAGCGAGAGCGCGTGGGCCGCGATGGTGCAGGCGAGGCCGAGCAGAAAGAGCAGCAGCGCCGGCGTGAGCGCATGCAGCGGGCGGCCGTCCGAGAGCGCCTGCGCGAGGAGCGCTGTCCAGCCTGGCGGCGTCCAGGCGATGGCGCGCCAGTGGTGTCCGGCGAAGAGCGCGGCGATGCCCGGCCGTCCGGGCAGCGCGATGGAGAGCTGGAAGGCGGCGAAGCCCCCCATCACCAGCGCGATGGTGAGGCCGCGCCGCAGCATCGGCCGCGCGTCGAAGGCAGCGGCCACGGCGGCGCCGCAGTGGAGCACACCCACGGTGGCCCAGACGGCCAGCGCCTCCGCGGCGAGGAGCGCCCACGCCGCCGGCGCGCCCGGAAGCCGCGCGACGGCCAGTGCCACGGCCGCGAGCGGCGGATAGAGGAGCAGCCACATCGGCTCGAAGAAGAGCGCCAGCAAGTTGATGGCGCTGATCAGCCGCGGCGGCACCGGAAAGCTGCGAAAGCGGCGCGGGTCCAAAAACGACTGCTGCCCGGTGGGCATCAGCGAGAACCAGACGCGTCCCACCAGCGCCCTGGTCAGCCAGGTGGCGAAGAGCGCCAGCGGCCCGCCTCGCGCCGAGAGCGCGGCAGGGTGGCGGAGCAGGTCGGCCTCGCGATCGAAGATGAGCACGCAGAGCGCAAAGCTGAGCAGCGCGCCCGCCACCGCCCCGAAGAGCGCGACCGCGGCCCGGGCCCACCGGCGCTCGAGGACCAGGCGCCGCCACCACAGCTTGGCCCGCAGCGCCAGGAGCGCGCGGGACTGCTCGACGAGGACGCTCATGGCAAGAAGGAGAGCGCCTTCGAGCCGCCGCGCCCTTCGCCCACCAGCTTGACGAAGGCGTCGGTGAGCGTGGCCCCGCCCGCGCCCTGCACCACCGAGGGCAGCGTCCCCTGCGCCACCAGCCGGCCGCGGTGGATGACGCCGACGTGATCGCAGAGCCGCTCGACCACCTCCAGCACATGCGAGGTGAGGAAGATGGTGAGGCGGCGGCGCTTGACCAGATCGGCGAGCAGCGCGGTGAGCGAAGCCTTGGCCACGGCGTCGACGCCCTCGAACGGCTCGTCGAGGAAGAGCAGCTCGGGGCCGTGGATGAGCGACGCCGCCAGCGCCAGCTTCTTGCGCATTCCAAAAGAATAGTCGGCCACCAGCTTGCGGGCGTCCTGCGAAAGCTCCATCGCCTCGAGCAGCTCGTCGGCGCGGCGGCCCGCTTCCTCGCGCTGCAGGCCGAAGAGGCGGCCCACGAAGACCAGCTGCTCGCGGCCGGTGAGGCGGTCGAAGAGGAGCAGGCCGTCGGGCACCACGCCGATGCGCCGCTTCAGTGCCGCGCCTGCTGCGGCCGTCCCGAGCACGCGCATCGATCCGCTGGTCGGCTCGAGCACGCCGGTGAGCATGGAGATGGTGGTGCTCTTGCCGGCGCCGTTCTCGCCGAGGAAGCCATAGAAGCTGCCGCGCGGCACCCGCAGGTCGAGGCCATCGACGGCTGCCTGCGCGCCGAAGCGGCGGGTGAGGCCGGCGGTCTCGATGGCCCAGTCCGGCTCCGGGAGGTCCACTCGCTTCAGTCGGCCTTGGCGAGCACGGCCTGCGCGGTGCTGCCGCCCGGCGCCTTCTTGCCCAAGGCCACCGGCAGCGACTGCACCACACTGCCGCTGCGGGGCAGCGCGTTCGTCCGGGCGAAGGCCAGCGACTCGGCGATCAGCTCGAGCGGCGCCTTCTCGGTGATGGGCGCGTTGGTCTTGTCGTCGAGGTGCGTGTGGACCTTCATCGAGCAGAACTTGGGCCCGCACATGGCGCAGAACTCGGCGCTCTTGAAGGCCTCGTGCGGCAGCGTCTCGTCGTGCTTGGCCTTGGCCGCGTCGGGATCCAGCGAGAGCGCGAACTGCTGGTTCCAGTCGAAGCCGTAGCGGGCGCGGCTCAAGGCGTCGTCGCGGTCGCGGGCGCCGGGCCGGTGGCGGGCCACGTCGGCGGCGTGGGCGGCGATCTTGTAGGCGATGATCCCCTGGCGGACGTCGGCGGCGTTGGGCAGGCTGAGGTGCTCGGCGGGCGTCACGTAGCAGAGCATCGAGGCGCCGTGCCAGCCGGCCAGGGCCGCGCCGATGGCGCTGGTGATGTGATCGTAGCCCGGCGCGATGTCGGTGGTGAGCGGCCCGAGCACGTAGAAGGGCGCCTCGAAGCAGGCCTCCTGCTCGATCTTCATGTTCATCTCGATCTGATCCATCGGGATGTGGCCGGGGCCTTCGATCATCACCTGCACGTCGTGCTTCCACGCCTGCTGCGTGAGGTGGCCGAGGACTTTCAGCTCGGCGAACTGCGCCTCGTCGGAGGCGTCGGCGAGGCAGCCGGGGCGCAGGCTGTCGCCGAGCGAGAAGCTGACGTCGTACTTCTTGAAGATGGCGCAGAGCTGCTCGAAGTGCGTGAACCAGGGGTTCTCGAGACCGGTGGCCATCATCCACTGCGCCATCAGGGCGCCGCCGCGGCTGACGATGCCGGTGATGCGGTGCTGCGCCAGCGGCAGGAAGTCGCGCAGGATGCCGGCGTGGATGGTCATGTAATCGACGCCCTGCTTCGCCTGCTCCTCGACGATGTCGAGCAGATCTTGCGCGGTGAGCGACTCGACGTTCTTCACCCGCTCGATCGCCTCGT
>JANXXR010000356.1 GCA_025350525.1 Deltaproteobacteria bacterium | reverse complement strand
CGCGACGCGCGGGATCTGCCGTGCCCAGCAACGTCTTGCACTTCTTCCAGGTCAGCCCCGCCGCCTCCAATTGATTGACGAGGTGCTGGTTGGTCGATTGATGATTCACCGCCGGCGCCGAGTCGTTCTTGACGCCGAAGTTGGTGCCCGCCTCGAGCCAGAGGTAGTTGGGCTCGCTCGGGTGCATGCCGGGCGGGTTCTGGTAGTGGAGCGCCGACGAGGCCATGGGCAAGAGCGTGTTGTTGATATACGGCGCCGAGGCGCTGCCCGCGATCGACGACCAGTTGTGGTTCTCCATGAGGATGAGGAAGACGGTCTGGATGGCGCCGCCGCCGGTGCCTCCGCCGGCGCTGAGCGTCCACGAGAGCGGGGCGGTGCGGGTCAGGCCGCCGCCGATGCCCGAGACGGTGAGCGCGTAGGTGCCGCTCACCGCGGTGCCGGGAGAGAGCGTCAGCGTCGAGCCGCCGGAGGTGACGCTCGAGGGGCTGAAGCCCGCCGACGCGCCGCTGGGAATGCCGCTCGCGCTCAGCGCCACCGCGCCCGAGAAGCCGCCCGAGGTCGTCACCGTCACGCTGTCGGTCGCCGCCGCGCTGCCCGTCGAGCTGGCCGAGCCCGAGGCGAGCGCCACCGAAAAGTCCGGCGTGCCGCCGCCGCTGCCGCCGCTGACGGACACGTCGTCGTAGAGCGTGTAGGTCGGGTCGCCCGGGTAGTTGTCGTCGTGGTTGCTCAGTTGCAGGGTGACGGTGGTGCCGGCGAAGGCGGTGAGGTCGGCGGTCTTCTGCACCCAGGCGCCGGAGTTGCTGCAGGTGTTGGCGAGCGGCGTGGCCAGGACGGCGCCCGAGGCGCTCTTCACCTGGACGCTGGCCCAGTCGTAGTGGATGGTGTCGGGGCAGACGACCTTCACCCAGAACGAGAGCTGCGGGCTGCCCGCGGGCAGCGCGATGGTCTGGCTGATGCTGCTGTTGCTCGAGGGGCTGGTGCCGCCGACCCGCGCCGCGTGCGTGCCGCCGTGGGCGCCGCTCGTCACCACCGAGGCGATGCCGGCCGTGGTCCAGCCCGAGAGGGAGCCGGTCTCGAAGTCGCCGTTGGTGACGACGTTGCCGCTGCCGCCGCCGCCCGCGATGGTCCAGCTCACCGAGGTGGTATGGCTCAGCGAGCCGCTGGCGCCGGTGATGGTGACGGTATAGGTGCCAGCCGCCGCAGTGCCCGCGCCCAGTGAGAGGGTGGAGTGGCCGCCCGACGCGATCGAGGCGGGGCTGAAGCTGGCCGTCGCGCCTGCCGGCACGCCGCTCGCCGAGAGGGCGACGCTTCCGGAGAAGCTGCCGCTGCCCGCCACCGAGACGTTGCTGGTCCCGCTGCCGGTGACTGCGGCCGGCGCCGCCGAGAGGCTGAAGTCCGGGGTGGCGGCGCTGCAGCCGGAGACGGCGCTGCCCGGGAAGCAGATGCTGAGGATGGCGTGAAGCTCGATGCCGTTGGGAGCGACGCCCGTCTGGCCGTGCAGGAGGTCGAAGAAGCCGACGCCGGTGATGACCAAGGGCACGTTGGCTGCCTGGTAGCTGCCGCTCGCGGTGTACTTGGCGTTGAAGGCGGCGCGCGCGGCGCTGATCTGCGAGGCCCAGGGCCCGCCCGAGACGCAACTCGGCGACGGGATCTCCGTGATCATGGTGTGGCCGGCGCCGTCGGAGAGGTTGATGTGGAAGTCGCTGTCGTTCTCCTGCTTGTACTGCACCAGCGTCGCGTTGAGCCGGTAGACCTGCATCTCGGCGGAGTTGGGAAGGCGCCCGCTGTTCTGCGAGAACCCGGCCGGGATGGGCAGCGCGGTCAGCGCCGCGATGGTGGTGTCCTGCGGGGTCAGGTCGACCTGCGACGCGGCGGAGTCGGTGCCGGTCTTGACGGCCCACCGCTCGACGCCGCAGCCCGCCGCGGTGATGGCCTCGTTGTCGTTCTCTTCGCCCGGGATGCCCGCCTGGTTGCAGGCGGTCACGGCCAGAGCCATCGCACTCAACGCCACGAGTCGCTTGTGCATGACGGCGCAGTCTGCATACGCGGATCAGGTGTTCAATGCGTAGTCAGATGTAAGCCGACGCTCGGACAAAAGTCCGCATCAGCCAAATACCCTCTGCATTTGATGGCTTGAAAGCCTCTTGGCCAAATGTAGTCAAACCTCGCATCATCGCGCTGACGCATACGGTCGCACGCCGCACGCGACCGCCGGCCATCCGATGGGAGTCGCATTCGAAAGTGAGCTACCAACGCCCCCGGTCAGATCTGTCATCTTGGAGTGTTTGGGGGAACTGCGTGCCGCTCCGCATTTTATCGATGATCGCCGCCCTCTCTCTGGGCGCGTCCGCCGCGCGCAGGACCAGCGTGGCCGTCCGCGAGCCGCGCCGTCAGGGCAGCGCCGCGCGGATGACGGCCGCGAGCGTCCCCAGCTGTGGCACCAGCTGCAAGACGCTCTAGTACGGCGGCAAGGTCATCCCCAACGCCAAGGTCTACGTGGTGAACTGGACCTCGGCGGTCGCGCCGGGCGGAGACCTGGGCGCCTTCTACAACGCCGTCACCAACAGCACCTACCTCGACTGGCTCAACGAATACGACACGCCGACGGGCACGGGCGGCCCCACCACCGGCACCAACCAGTTCATCGGCCGCGGCGTCTACGGCGGGACATTTACCATCGCGCCCTCGTCGGCCAACGCGAGCGGCACCTGTCCCACGGGCAATCTTCTGCCTCCGCCGGGAACCACCGTCTGCCTCACCGACGCCCAGGTGCAGAGCGAATTGAACGCGCAGATCGCCGCGGG
>JANXXR010000267.1 GCA_025350525.1 Deltaproteobacteria bacterium | reverse complement strand
ACTCCTCGCCCTGCCTGACGGCGCTCCTCGCCTGATGGGACAGCGCTCTTTACAAAAACGCGCGAAGGAATTGCTCGAGCAGCGCGCGGCAGACGCAGCAGTTGCAGTTACCGCCCGACGCGAGAGCGAGAGCGATGCACTTCGAGCGCGAGTCGCGGCGCTCGAGGCAGAACTCGCACGCTCCCGATCAACTACGCAGGCAGGAGAATAACCATGCACGTTCTAGAACGACTGACGGAAGCCGAGCGCAGGGAGCTGCAAGAGCTTCGGCGTGAATGGGAGATTGCCTCCGAGACGCTGGCGACGCACCAGAAGGCGAAGGGCCGAATCGAGTCCGACCTTCACGCCGTCAACGGGCAGGCCGGCCGAAACACTCGCGCCACCTTCGCCGCCTACCTCGACGGAAAGCCCGCCCCGCAGGTAGCGATCGGGCCGTCGAAGCCTGAACTGGACGACGCGTTGAAGGGCGCGGCTGCCGTGCTACGGGAAGATCAGGAATCGGTGGAGAAGGCTCGCGGTGCCCTGCGTGCCAGGACGGCGGCAGTCACGCGGGCGTGCGCCGACCGGATGGCGCTCGAGCTGGTCATGGCAGCGGCGCGGGTCCGTGCGCTCTGGGGCGCTATCGCGGGAGCGCACACGGCGATGGCTTCGGTCACCGGGCAGGACCCGGAGATTGTTGACCCGTTCGAATGGAGGAAGCTCTACGTCCCCGGAGGCAAGGCCCTGCCCTCTCTGGCGAGTGCCGGCTTCGACATGGGGGACGCCTTTCACACGCGCGTTCTTTTCTGCGGCGCCGATCAGTACGAGGCAATCGCAGGCCATGCGGCAGCCGAGCTTGAGCAGGCGATCGTTGCCGCCGCAGGCGTCTGGCCCTTCGGCGCAAGGACGACCATCGCCAGCGCGAGCAACACCAGCGCCGGCACTCAGCAAGCAGAACGAGAAGAAGCAAGTCGCAAGTCACGCAGGGCGGTCCTTGAACAGGCCGCAGA
This sequence comes from Deltaproteobacteria bacterium, assembly GCA_025350525.1. GTDB lineage: Bacteria > Myxococcota > Myxococcia > Myxococcales > 40CM-4-68-19 > 40CM-4-68-19. Next base: position 2,048 of record JANXXR010000267.1, on the reverse strand, counting down.
AAAGGGAATCACGTGAAGAAATATCAGGACCACACCCCGGCCCCTCGAGCGAGCCGCGGCAGAGGCGGATTCGCGGCCCCCAGGGCCAACTCGCAGGCGATGACGGGCGGCCCCAATGGGGGCCCAGCGTTTGGCGGTCGGAACTCCGCCAATCGCAACCCGTCATACCAGGATGGGCGCGCCGAGGGTGAGATGGGCGATCCGGGTGGGTACCCATCCGAGCAGGGCACCGGAGATCCTGTCCGGGGCGACGGTCACGGCCAGACCAATCTCGGATCCGGCGACGCAGAAGGCGGAATGCCTCGGGCGAGCAAGCGACGCGACGGGGCGATCAAGAACAAAACGCAGAGCCCCGGCAACAAAGACATGTCGGACGGCAGCGCGGCGAACCTTCCCGCCCGCGGCAGTCGCCAGTCGACTTCGATGGGCTCGAGCCTGCAGGCCCTCTTGGCTGCCATCCGCAACTCGCGCCGCGGTCCGGGTCACGGGCAATGAAAAAACATCCCCTGGCCGCAGTCTGCAAACGCGGGGACTCGTTTTCGTGGCGAGTGATGCTCGCTCTGTGGCTTGCCATGCTGGCCGGCGCTGCCGCCGCATGGGTCGGCCTGCAGCCTGCCCGCGCGCGCCACAACGCCGAGCTCCGCAAGGCAGCCGCCGTGATCGAGGCCCTGAAGGTCCGATGCGGCGCCATCTGATCCCCCTGTGCATCGCCGGCGCCGTGGTCGCCTTCGCAGCCTGCGATGCGTGGGGCTTTGCTCTCTCAACGATCTTCGCCACCGCGGTCGCATACAGCGTCGCGCGGGCAGTCGCACAAAAGGAATCTTCCAAATGAAGCGAATTGCCGATGTCCTTCCCCCCGCCGCCCAGCGCATCGCCGCACTGGCCGTCGCTGCTCTCTTCGCGTTCGCGATCGTCACGCTCGATCGCGCCCTCCATTTTCGGAAGCTCGAGGCGCCCGCCAGCGCAGAGGCATCCCGCAACTCCTCCGGTACGTACACGCTGTATTCGCCCGGCAACCCGGTGATCTCCGGGACCACCATCGCCTCTTCCTGGGCGAACAACACGCTGACGGACATCCAGACCGAGATCACCGACTCGCTCTCGCGCAGCGGCAAGGGCGGCATGACCGCAGCGCTCAGGGGGGCTGACGGCACGGTCGCATCTCCGGCCTACTCGTTCACCAGCGAGCCGGGGACGGGACTTTACCGGATCGGCGCGTCCGACGTTGGGTTCGCCGTTAACAGTGTCAAGCAGTTGGAGTTGACGAGTACGCTGTTCACGGTCAGCGGGGCGCTGGGCGTCGGCGCAGCGGCAACATATCCGCTCGACGTGGGGGTCGTGACTGGCGCTACAACCCTGCGGCTGACGGCAGCCGGTCGCGAAGCAATCGGGTTTGCCTCACGCGCGTCACAGGCGGGGATCGGATTCAACGCTCACAACGACGATACAAACTGGATTTACGAGGCCACCAACCCCGCCGACATGATCGTCGCAACGACGAGCGGGGATATGATCTTTTATACCGCGCCGAGCGGTACTGCCGGCACTGCCGCAACGATCACCGAGCGAGCGCGCATCAATTCGAGCGGCCTCGCCATCGGTGCCAGCGGGACGGCGATCAGCGCGAGCTTCAGGGGAAGTGGCAGCTGGACACCGGGGTCTATTACGAGCGGCAATTGCGCATCCACGAGCATTACGGTTACGGGTGCCGCGGCGGGCACAGAATGCGCGGCGGGCGCCCCTCAGACGGTGGCTCCGATTAACGGGATGTTCTACTGCTATATCAGCGCTATCAACACGTGTACGGTTCAGTGGTGCAATTACTCTGGCATTGGCGTTACGCCGTCTGCCGGAACCTACTCGTGTCGAGCGTTCAACCCCTAGTGCGAGCAGGAGCAGGCAGCGCTGCATCCCGCGCACCGCACCTGCCCGCAATCCACGACGGCTAGCGTTGGTACACTGCTGTCCGGGTACTCGACAACAACGGCTGGGATCCCGGCCGTCGACTGCGCTAAGGCGGCGGGCCTGAATTATGTATACGTCGCGAT